>DRQV01000297.1 GCA_011371325.1 Thioploca sp. | reverse complement strand
GATAAAATTATAGTATGATTTTCAGTTACCAACTCCTGTAATAATTCTAGTATTTCAATCGTATGGGATATATCAAGACTGGCCGTAGGTTCATCTAATAAAACTATATTTGCTTGAGTGGCAAGACTACGAGCAATTATTACTCGTTGCATTTCACCACCTGATAACGTAGTTACTAACCTTTCAGCAAGATGACTAATATCAGTTTTTTGCATCGCTTGCTTAACATGCTCAAGCCCTGTTACCGGTTGAAAACGTCGAATATGTGGGTTACGTCCCATCATAACTATATCTTTTACAGTAAAAGCAAAGTTAATATTGCTATTCTGCGGTATAAAAGTTATTAATTTAGCTAGTTCGGTTCGCTTAAATTGGTAGAGATTATTTCTATTAAGAATTACTTTGCCTTCAGTTGGTTGCCATAATCCAGCCAATAATTTTAATAAGGTAGTTTTGCCTGCTCCATTAGGCCCGATTAATACGATAAATTTATTCTTAGGTAATTTTAAGGAAATATTTCGTATTAACCAATGTTTCTCAATTTTTATTCCGACTTGTTGTACTTCTAACATGATTATTTGGTAATTGTGAAATATACATTGTTTCGGGAATAAAGCGAGGCGTATTTCCCTAAATCTATATGGGTCAACTAATCACTAGGATTATCCATAGTGACTAGCAAGTATTAAATGTAGATATTAATGATAAATCTTACTACCTTTATTTTTAAATTCTTCAGCTTTCTCTTTTAAACCAGCTTTCATAGCCGCATCAATACTATTAATCTCCTTCTGTTTAGCATAATCTCGCACATCTTGGGTTATTTTCATTGCACAGAAATGAGGGCCACACATAGAACAAAAATGAGCTTGTTTAGCCGATTCTTTCGGCAAAGTTTCATCATGAAATTCTTGAGCTTTTAACGGGTCTAAACCTAAATTAAATTGATCTTCCCAACGGAATTCAAATCTAGCTTTAGAAATAGCATTATCACGATATTGAGCTCCAAAATTACCTTTAGCTAAATCAGCGGCATGAGCTGCAATTTTATAAGCAATAATTCCCTCTCGGACATCATGTTTATCTGGCAAACCTAAATGCTCTTTAGGAGTAACATAACAAAGCATAGCACAGCCATACCAACCTATCATAGCTGCCCCAATGCTGGAAGAAATATGATCATAACCAGGAGAAATATCAGTTATCAATGGTCCCAAAGTATAAAATGGTGCTTCATCACAGTTTTCTAGCTGTTTGTCCATATTTTTTTTAATCATATGTATAGGCACATGACCTGGGCCTTCTATCATGGTTTGTACATCATGTTGCCAAGCGATTTTAGTCAACTCGCCCAAGGTTTCTAATTCGGCAAATTGAGCAGCATCATTAGCATCAGCAATAGAACCCGGTCGCAATCCATCTCCTAAAGAAAAAGCTACATCATAAGCTTTCATAATTTCACAAATTTCAGTAAACTTAGTGTATAAGAAGCTTTCCTGATGATGAGCTAAACACCATTTAGCCATAATAGAACCACCACGAGATACTATGCCGGTAAGCCGTTTAGCTGTCATAGGAATATAGGCTAATCTTACTCCTGCATGGATAGTAAAGTAGTCTACTCCTTGTTCCGCTTGTTCAATTAGAGTATCACGGAATAATTCCCAAGTAAGTTCGGCTGGATTGCCATTTACTTTTTCCAAAGCTTGATACAGTGGTACTGTGCCAATTGGTACCGGGGAATTACGCAAAATCCATTCTCTAGTCTCATGGATATTTTTGCCAGTGGACAAATCCATAACTGTATCTCCACCCCAACGGATTGACCATACCATTTTTTCTACTTCCTCTTCAATGGAAGAGTTAGTGGCAGAATTACCAATATTGGCATTAATTTTTACCAGAAAATTGCGGCCAATTATCATTGGCTCCACTTCTGGATGATTAATATTAGCTGGGATTATGGCACGCCCACGAGCTATTTCATCACGTACAAATTCTGGAGTAATAATTTTAGGAATTGTTGCTCCAAATGATTCACCTTGATGTTGAAAATTTAACGATTCATCTTGTATTTGCTGATTCTCACGAATGGCAATAAATTCCATTTCTGGAGTAATAATTCCCTTACGAGCATAGTGCATTTGAGTTACATTTTGACCAGCTTTAGCTTTCCTAGGTTGTTTTAAATTTGGAAAACGTAATTCATCTAAAGTTGGATCTGATTGCCGATTTTTGCCATATTGAGAACTTACTGTTGGCAAAACTTCTGTATCATTGCGTTCTTGTATCCAAGTTGTGCGTATATCTGGAATTCCTCGACGTACATTTATAGTGATATTAGGATCAGTATAAGGACCAGATGGATCATATACAGCTATTGGAGGATTTATTTCTGAAGCTGAGTTTTCTATTCTAGTTTCTGATAAGCTGATTTCTCGCATTGGAACTTTAATATCAGGTCGTGAGCCAGTAAGATAAATTTTTTTAGAATTTGGGAAAGGTTGGGTAGAAATTGGGTCGAGCTGATGATTTGAATTTTCAGTCATAAGGAGTTTATTTTAAATTTTTTATTAAATCTTGAAAGTTTTTGGAAAAGAATTTATATCCAAATTGTAAAAATATGCCTCGTCTATACAATTATTTATGTTACTTAATAATAAGTCATAAAAGTTAATGACGTAAAATAGCTAACTATCGCCATAAATTCAATAAACTGGTTAATGAACTTGCTACATAAGTCAATGCACAAGCAGTAAGAATTCTACGAGTAGCTAATTTGATCTCGTTTGGAAATATATTTGGCTAAAATTGGTAATGCTCGTCTAAAATTAGCATCTAATTCAACTGGTAAAATAGCAATATGTACTATTACCGCAGTTCCTAAACTCATTAATCCATCTATAAACATTACCTAAAGCTGGAATATGAGTAAAAATTGTGATAATTGGTATCGTAACCATCAATCCAGCTCTAAATCTTCCCATTATTTTAGTGGTTTGAATTAATACTAGTTTGATGAGATTAATATATAGGTATTGCTTAAATTATCAATCTAACCAACGGAAAGTTATTCACCAATAAATTCATTCATGTTATAATTTTTTAAAATTTAAAATAAGGATATTTTATTTATAATATGTTTGCCAGAAAGCTCTCAATTATTAAAACAACATTTACCTACAGCAAAATTTGCTACCTAATGCTGGGCATTTATCCGACGAACCAACAATGATTTCAGCCTTAATAGAAGCAACTGATGAAATGTTAAATTTAATATCTCAATAATTTACTACATACCATGTTGATTTCAAATAGCCATTCTTAACATTTTGTTAATTATGATATACTAGGCAAATATACAACGTTCTTAATATACGTACTCATGCAATATATAATTTTGACATTATTGGTATCATTTGGCTTACAAGCAGAAACATTAAATGAAATAATTCAACATACTTTGACGACTAATCCAGATATGTTGCTTACAGTAAGTAATTATCGTGCTTCAAAACAGACTATAAAAAAAGTTCAAGCAGGTTATTTACCTTCATTAGAATTATACGGTAGTTATGGTAGTGAGAATAGTAACAACAGTACCACTCGCAATCTGATTGGTGGTGATGTAACTTTAAATCGTAGTGAAATTGGCTTAACTCTATCGCAAATATTATTTGATGGTTTTAGAGTTAAATATCAAGTTGAACAACAAAAATTTTTAACTGATTCAAGTGCCAATACAGTAAAAAATACTAGTGAAAATATTGCATTATTAACTTCAGAAGTCTATTTAGAAATATTACGTCGCCAAGAATTATTAGAATTAACTAAAAATAATGTAGTTATTCACCAAAAAATCCTTGAACAAATTAAATTATTAGTAGAAGGAGGGGCTGGTAGAAAAGCTGATATTCAACAAAGTAGTAGTCGTTTATCTTTGGCCAAATCTAGTTTAGTTAATGCCAAGGGAAAATTACGTGATGCTGAAATAAATTATCGACGGGTAACCGGAAAATTACCAACAGAACTATTATTACCAGATTCTATCGATGATAAATTGCCTAATAATTCTGAAGAAGCTTTGTACTTAGCTTTAAATAAACATCCTTATTTGAAAATTGCGAAAGCAAATTTAGCAGCAGCTAAGTCTTCTAACAATCAGTCTAAATCAGCTTTTATGCCTAATTTTACCTTTGAATTAGGAGTAGCAAATAGAGATAATATAGATGGAGTTGAAGGGGCTAATGATGATATGACTGCAATGCTAAAAATGCGTTATAACTTATTTCGTGGTGGAGCTGATACTGCTAGAGTTCGAGAAACAGCAGAAAAAATTAAGACAGCAAAGGAAAGCATTCGGAGTTCACAACGAATAATTGAAGAGGATGTATTACTATCATGGAATGGATTAGAAACTATTAAAGCTAGATTAAAATATTTGCAGGAATATACTAAGTCTGCTAAAGCAGTATTAAATTCGTATAAAGAGCAATTTAAATTAGGTCAACGTAGTTTATTAGATGTGCTTGATTCAGAAAATGAGTTATTTAATGCCCGAACTTCATTAATATCGGCAAAATATACCAAAATATTTAGTGTTATTAAAGTGTTAGAAAGTACTGGAACATTGCTGGAAACATTACAAATAGATTTGCCGTCAGAAATTCAATGATGAAATATTTATCATAATTTCTTATCTTAATAGTAGTCATAGTAATTTACATAATCTCAAATTTATTAACTACATTAAAACTATGGATATAATATATTTAAAAAAGTTAAAGATAGATACAATTATTGGAGTATTTGATTGGGAACGTCAAACTAAACAAACTATTATAATTGATTTGGAAATGGCAACTGATATTCGTAAAGCTGCTCAAAATGACCGATTAGAAGATACTCTTAATTATAAAGCGGTGGCTAAACGTTTGATTGACTTTGTGAGTAATAGTGAATTTCAATTAGTAGAAACTTTATCAGAAAAAATTACCGAAATAATTTTAAATGAATTTTCAGTACCTTGGTTACGTTTACAATTACATAAACCAGGAGCTGTACGTGGAGCAAAAGATGTTGGAATTATAATTGAACGAGGCAATAAATTCTAATTATGGCCAGAGTTTATGTTAGTTTAGGTAGTAATATTAACCCAGAACATTATATTAAATCTGGTTTAGTAGATATGCAACGACAGTTTGGTGATTTAATTCTATCTTCTATTTATGAAACTAAAGCTATGGGTTTTGATGGAGATAATTTTCATAATTTGGTAGCTGGTTTTGATTCCGATTTAAAAATTTATGCAATTGCTCAAATATTACACGATATTGAAGATAATAATGATAGGCAACGTACTGATAACCGATTTAATAATCGTACTTTAGATTTAGATATTTTACTATATGATACTCTTGTACTCAAAGATGATAACTTAGAAATCCCAAGAAATGAAATTTTAAAATATGCTTTTGTATTATTGCCTCTAGCAGAAATTGCTCCTACGGTTAAACATCCAATAATTGATAAAACTTATGCAGAATTATGGCAAAATTTTGATAAAAGTAAACAAAAATTATGGCCTTGTACATATTCCAAACCGTGCCAAATTAATTCCTAAAAATCTATAAAACTTCTACATATCATCACCTACTATAATTTGAAGTTACGCAAGCGTAAATTTCAAGCAAAAAGTTTTAATTAATTACAACCTATCATCAGAGGATATTGCCGTAATATAGCAATTCTTAAATGAAATTTAAATTACATACAACTGATGGACTTGCTCGTCGAGCTAGTTTACATCTTACTCGTGGTACAGTGGAAACCCCTACTTTTATGCCAGTAGGAACTTATGGTTCAGTTAAAGCCATGATGCCGGAACAAGTTCTTACGGCTGGAGCAGAAATCATTCTGGGCAATACTTACCACTTAATGTTACGTCCTGGAACTAAAGTAATTAAAGCTCATGGTGATTTACACGATTTCATGAATTGGGATAAACCAATCTTAACTGATTCTGGAGGATTTCAAGTATTTAGTTTAGGCAAAATGCGAGAAATAACCGAACAAGGAGTAATGTTTAGCTCTCCAATCAATGGGGATAAATTTTTCTTAGGCCCGGAAGAATCTATGGAAATCCAACGGGATTTAGGAGCTGATATTGTGATGATATTTGATGAATGCACTCCTTATCCAGCTACTGAACAAGAAGCCAGTGATTCTATGGAATTATCATTACGATGGGCGGCTCGTTCTAAAATTGCCCATGCTGATAATCCAGCAGCCTTATTTGGTATCGTGCAAGGTGGTATGTACGAACATTTACGTAAAACTTCACTAACCGGACTAATCGATATTGGTTTTGATGGATATGCTCTTGGTGGTTTATCCGTTGGCGAGCCTAAAGCAGATATGCAACGGATTTTAGCTAATATAGCTAATCAATTACCAACGGACAAACCTCGATATTTAATGGGAGTTGGAACTCCAGAAGATATAGTTACAGCAGTGAAATTTGGAATTGATATGTTTGACTGCGTAATGCCAACTCGTAATGCTAGAAATGGCCATTTATTTACTAGTCATGGAGTAATACGGATTCGCAATAGTCAGTATAAATATGATATTGAACCATTGGATAAAAATTGTGATTGTTATACCTGTAAAAATTATAGTCGAGCTTATTTACATCATTTGGATAAAACTAGAGAAATTTTAGGCTTAAATCTAAATACATTACATAATCTACATTATTATCAAAATGTTATGCAAGAATTACGCAAAGCTATTTCCGAGCAACGTTTAGATACTTTTGAATTAGGTTATTAACTTAGTTATGGATAGAAATAATCGAATAAATTATGATTATAGTAGTAAATTAATCTAAATTTGACGTACTCATATTCCCAAATTTTATTTGGGAAAGTACTGAGAGCTCTTTAGGAAAAACGTTATAGTAAAAAACTAATCCCAATTAAAGCTTGGTCATCAACATCTCCATCATTTAAATACATTTTATACTGAAATTTTAAGTCCGTATTTTCTCCAAAACGGACTCCAACTCCAGCTCCTAAAAAAAGTCCAGCATCAATCCCGACATTTTCTGAATAACAAGTTTCGCAATCAGCAATTTCTCGGTTAAAGTCCATATATTCATAACCAATCAACATATTACCAGAAAGTATATCATTCATCGGATAATTTATTTTGCCAGCTACAGAAAGTAAAAAACCAGTT
>DRQV01000296.1 GCA_011371325.1 Thioploca sp. | reverse complement strand
CTGTGCATTGGACGCCATTGTTCATACTCTGATTCAGAAGCTTTTTCAAAAGTATATAAGAGACCAGGATAATGAGCTTGACAGGCTTCAGAGAACTCATTACCACGACATATATCAGCACGTGGAGCTACTTCCATCACAACTCTACCAGAATCCCAGCCCATATGATTTCCTGATGAACCAAATTTACGTTTCAAATCTTTAATAGTAAATACAGCAACTTGCTCACGAATTGGAAACTCTTGACTTTGGATAACAGCTTCAGGATTAATACAAGGTGAAACTACACATTCAGGTCCAGATTCAATAGTAACAGCAGCAGCACTTTCGTTAATATCCCACACTTCGATATTATATGGTTTAGCTGTATTAAGCAAATGTTCTACGGCAGCAGATAAATACCCACGTTTGTTTAACAATTTATCAGTTACATTTACACCTGAAATCGTATCTGCTAATGCAACATTTCCTCTCCAATGATTAACATCTTCACCATAATAGAACATAGTTGGATAAAATGCTACATACCAACTAGATAAGTCTGAATTATCATAATAGAAACTTGAGAATGATTGATAAGATTCAGTTTTATTAGCCTTTCTACGAACAGCCTCTTGAACTTCAGTAATACTATTAACACCCATCCGCAAATCCCAACCATCTTGACCGAAAAGATCAGTATTATCAGTTACACTGCTCAACCAAGCATAATCAGCAGAATCACTAAGATAATCATCACCATCTGCTAAAGTTGGTCCCCATGTATTGTTAAAACTAATACGAGATTCCATTCCAGCAGTATCTACAGATGCTTGTGGACCAGTTTCCTTATATCCATAAACATACCAATAATTACCTGGTGTAGCTGATGCGTTTTCATGATGTAAAATTACACCTTCATCTTTAGGGTAAGTTTCAACCCGATGATTGTGTTCTGTAGTACGGAAATTAACAAATGCTTCTGCATTATATGCAAGACCATAATCTTGACCAATCATATTAATGAAAGCACTACCAGTCAACACATTACCAACATCTGCAGCAAATCTTGAAGTTTCAGGGGCAGCAAAATCTTCATGTTGGAAAAAACCAGGAGCTAAACCATCAGAAGTAGGATAAGCATTATATCCATCTACCCATGACCATAAATGAGTTCCTAATTTATTACCAACTCTACGTTGGCCCAAACTAGCTAATTTACCAGCATTATTCGCATCTATCATACGTCCCATTGCACTGGTTACTGTACTTCTAGGTAACAATACACCTTCAGCAATAAATTCAACCTGACCTACATTACGATGATGAGTAATCAATGCTTCAGTAATATTACCAGGAGGAGTGTCATTATTATTGGCTTCTGGTATTAAAGTAGAGAATTGATCCATACATTTTGGAAATGTTTTAGAAGCGTCATCTTCACGGGAACAATTAGTTACCATACCAGTATATTTGAAGTTCTTTTCATCTAAACTTTGATCAATTTCCCAGTAACCATCACCATCAATATCAGCCAAACGAAATACAAACACATCACCTGGTGAGAGGATGACATCCATATCCAATAACTCACCGCACCATGAAGCTCCACGAAAACGCAAATGACCTTGTATCCAATTATTATCGTTATTCATGATAGTGAAATAGTTTTCACCATAACCATAAAACACCGGGAACATTAACGCATCGCCTTTAGCATTAGATTCCATTTCTATCAACGCATTAGCTTGGTTTATAACACCCAAACTTAATACAACTGCTATTGAAGCAGCAAGTTTATTTACTCTCTTCATAAGATCGAAGTTCCTATCTATAAATTTATTAATACAATCTTCAGTTCAAGTTCTACAAAATTTTTTTGTTACTTAAGTCTAACTTAAACCATTATTTTAAATATGTTACTATAATAAACATTAAATTTATAATACATAATTCCATATTGTAACAACATCTAATTACATCTATTACAATTTAAATCTTAATTAAAAACATACTACACAGTGTTTTATCGAGTGTCAATAGACAATATAATAAAAATTTTCGCAATGCAAACAAAATGCCTACCCAATGTGTTGCAAAAAGACAACAATCTATTACACATTTAGCTAAATGTTATTTCGTAAAATACTACACATTATTTTATACTGTGTCAATATATAATGCAACATTTATTCGATTAATATAATTTCACCTAATTCAAAACTGTTGTATACATACAACAAGAACTATTTATTAATTGAATTTTTTCATAAAATTACGCATAGCTCGTAATGGTTCTGTTATACGCCAGGAATTAGAATTTTCAATAATTTCTAATCGATTTTTTAATGTATTATATTCAAGCTCATAATCCCATACCATAGATTTTCTCATACCATTTTCTATAGTCATATCAGGAGCTAAACTAGCATTAGCACACAAATTTTTTAATGGTTGAGTTACTGTAGACCATTGATATTTTTTAGCAAGTATTTTGGTACCATTTACATAAGTTGTATAATGTTTAGATTTATATATTGTTTTAATTGCAGATACCCAACCAGCTTCATCCTCTGGTTCTACTACAATACCAGCATT
>DRQV01000295.1 GCA_011371325.1 Thioploca sp. | reverse complement strand
TACCTGACACAATTTTTTTACATATTGAAACAGCACCGGCAGAAACCAAATCAGCTATTATGAACCTCAAGGCTGATATTTATCGTTACATTTGCCCACTTACTAAATCTCGTGGTATATTAACCGTATCTGGAGAAGAAACTAATGAATTACAAGAATTTTCTATTGAACAACTAGCTAATAAATTTGATATTACTAAATTACAGGCATGTCCTGGAAAGATTAAAATCAATTTAACTAATTCTATTAGTTCCCCGGCTGGTTTGGTAGTTTTTAAAGATGATTTACCCCAAAAACCTTTACCACCTCGTTTATCTGGTTTGGAATTAATTCATTATCCAGAATTTCATACTTTATTTGGAAAGCAGGTTTTATCTAACCGTGAACAAATGCGAGTAGCTGCAGTAACTACTTTATTTACTGATATTACTGGTTCAACTGAAATGTATGAAAGACTTGGTGATATAGTTGCTTACAATGTTGTGCGTGATCATTTTGATATTTTGTTTAGTAATATTGAACAGCAGGGCGGTACAGTAATCAAAACTATTGGTGATGCAGTAATGGCTTCTTTCACTAATAATAAAGCGGCTCTCATCAGTATTGTGAATGCGTTGGAAGAGTTTGACCAATATAACGAACAGAATATTAATCGACAAGTTAATATAAAAACAGGCATTCATCGTGGTCAAACCATTTTAGTAAATCTTAATGATAGACTTGATTATTTTGGTTCAACTATTAATAAAGCTGCTAGGATTCAAGCAGTTGCCAGTAGTGGTGAAATCTGTTTTTCCGAACAAGTTTATCAAGATAATAATTTTATCCAAACTATAAAAAAATTGGGGATTGAAAATATTAGCCGACATTCAGTGAACTTAAAAGGAATAGATGGATTACAGACTATTTACAAAGCTATTACTAAATTTAATAAAAATACATTATTATAGATGATGCTTTCCTAAGTAATAGCATATGTGGGATTGTATCAATCGTTATATCACGAAATCTACGCATAAATTATTCTGTAATAATCTCCACTCTTCGATTAAGGGCATCAATTTCAACCTCAGTATATCTATCAATATCATCTAGTATTAAAGGGTTTCTTTTACCTTGACCAATAGCAATGATGGGGATATTTATTCCAGAATTTTTTAAATATTTTTTTAACATTAATGCTCGTTGAAGTGATATTTTATCATTGATAATATCACTGCCCTTAGTATCGGTATGACCAATTAAAGTTATTTTTTTGAAATCATATTGTTGAATGTATTTTACTAATTGTTGGGCTGATTTTCTACCTTCATTACTAAGTAAGTATTTATTAAATTCAAATTGAATTGGAATTAACAGTTTTTTTGGTTTAAATCCACGCACATTACCCAACATCATTCCATGTTCTAAAGAATGTTCTGAATCATCTAAAGTTCCAGCTAAAATTAGAGCTTCCGAAGCTAAATGAAAAATTTTTTGAATTATTTTGGTATCAGGTGCTTGAGGAGTTTTTTGTGGATTATTGATTAGGTCTAAAGCTTGATTATACAATTTAGCGGCCTTTCGCCAACGCCCTTCAAATGCTGCAATATCAGCTCGGATTACTTGAGTTTCCCAACTAAAAACAGCGGAATGTTGCAATAAAGACTTAGCTTGCTCAAGTTTACCAGATATTATCAAGTCATCTGCTTTACTAGCTACTATTTGAGATAATTTTAATTGAAGAGAATTGATATAATTATCTGCACAACCTTCTTTTTTCAGTATAGGTAGTAATTTCTTTAATTGATCAAAGCTTTTAGTTTGTATTGCTTGATTAATTTGAGCTTTATAATCAATACAAAGAGCAAAACCTATATTAGGTAAGATTATAATAATGTATAATAATAGTTTATTCATTTTTTTACCTTAGGCTTGTGTATAATATTTATAATTTAGCGGCAATTCTGGTTAGACTTCAGCTAATATAGTTTGCAATTTATTTTTTACTGCCGTTTCTCCATACTGTTCTTCTATATAGTTTCTACCTTGTTGCGATAATTTATTCCATAACTTAGAATCGTTATATAAATGTGATACTGCTTCTGCAAAACTATCAACTTCATCAGCGATCAATGCTGTTTCACCATTTTTAAGTCCCATTCCTTCTGCACCTATTGTAGTGCTTACCACTGGCAATCCTAAAGATAAAGCTTGACCAAGTTTGCCTTTCATTCCAGCTCCATAACGTAAATAAGATACAAATACTCGGCGTTTAGCAAATTCTGGTTCTACTTTATCTACCCAACCAATTATTTTTACATATTCGCCAGCTAAAGCTTTTAATTTATCTTTCATGTTGCTACCAATCAAATATAGACGCACATTTGGTAAACGTTCGTGAATTTTAGGCAATACATCTTGCACGAAAAAATACATCGCATCTTCATTTGGTTGGTGATTATAATTGCCAATAAATACTAAACCATTTCTTTGTTCAAAACTAGTTGTTGGAACTGGTTGTTGTTGATGAATATTAGGAATTACTGCAAATTCTAAATTAGGCAACTCCTGTTGCAAATGATAACCATCGTCTTGAGTAACAGTAATTGTCTTGTCAGCGGAAATGCAATTAGCTAATTCTTTACGTTTAGTGTGTTTAGCCATATTTGCAAGTTCAGGATTATTTTCAATTTCTGCCTGTCGTTGTTCACGAATATAGTGAATATCTACTGTGTCATAAAAAATAACTGTTTTAGGTGATAATAAACGGACAAAAGGAATATAACGTTGCCCAATATCAACTCGACAAATCAATGCAAAATCAAACTGCCTATGAGCCATCGCATCGGCTATTCCATAGTTAGCGTGAAATACTTCCACTCCTAAAGCTTCCAACGCATGCCGATATTTAAAATTACTATCTAAATTATCCGGAAAGAAAGTAACCCGATAACCTAAATTAGTCCATATTTTCAATAAAGTATATAACCTCAAAGAACCGGAATCTTCATCAAAAGAAGGTAAAGTAGCATCGATTACCAATACAGACGGCTGACGCAATGGATTTAATAGATCACCAATATGGCTAAATATGGGAATATTTATTGGTAACTTATCTTGCCAACGTTGATAAAAGTTTTTATTATCAGTATTATAATCAGTTTCAGTATAGGCTGGATAGGATATATTATGTTCATAACATAAAGATGCTTCGTATAAAGTATGATGGTCTTGCAATTGCCAAATCAATTCAGTGACTTGATACATTGGGGTATAATAACTAGCGATAATATCAGTATCGATTTGTTTTAAATAAGCCGTTTTTGCAATTATTAATTGGCTACTGGCAGCATATATTTGTCGTCGATAAGCATAATACGGATGGTCTGCTTGAGAGCCTGCGGCTGGAGTATGTAAAACTCCTTCTCTACCTAGAGCGGCAAATCCAGCTCGAATTTTATTATCTGCATATTTCTCCATTGGTATTAGTAAGGACGCTTCAGTGTCATCAGCAAATATTTCCATTGCACGTTCTACAATATCAGTTTGAGGAACTGCATTAATATCGCAATACCATATATATTTCGCCTGAGTGTCTAAAGCAACTACATCTGCTAATCCGGCAGTTTCTATAACGGTAAATGGTTGACAATACTGTTGCAATTCTGGATTTAATTTGCCGGCAATAATTATGTTTGCAGTGGAATCTGCTAATGTAGTAGACAATCTGCCTAAAAAAACTTGTAAATCTAATATTGAAGTAGTTTCAATAATACTATTAATTACAAATAGATGAATAGCTTTAGCATCTTGTAAATTATTTGCTAATGGTAAATCGATTAAAGTTTGTCGAATCCAATTTGGTAATACATCGGCAGTAATTGTGGTAATTTTTGGTTGAATAGTTGGAAGTGATTTGTTATTACACCAGATTGCGATACAAGAATCAGCAGTTGCATTTGGGGCATCGATTTCGATTTGATATAACTTATCAGCAGAATCTGCTATCGGTTCAAACAGCACTGAGAAGTAATTATTATCCAATACTTCCATGGCGTCGAAATAAGCTGTTCTTACTACTGCTCCAGTTTTTTCTCTAATTAATACTCGAACTTGACAGGTATTAATCCGTAATAAAGTACCTAGAAATAAATCCAAGCGATAGAAGTTATTGATTGAACAGTAGGTAGTGAATACCAAGACTGTATTAGCATCCAAAAACAAAGGTAATTTACCAAATTCTCCTACATTTTCCATATTTTGCAGTTTATTATCCGTATTAGCAAATGTCATAAAAGTAGGATAAATATCTGACAAAGGCCGTAATGCTGGAATTTCTGCTACAACATTGCTAGTTAATTTTAAATTAAGACAACTGGTACGGGAGATATATTTTTCAGTATGAGTAAATAAATTTGTTACTTTGGTTTCAATATCCTGTACAGCATTAACATAACGACGTATCTGTGGCCAGCGAGAAGCAGAAATAAGCTTAATTAAAGTTTCAATTTCAACCCGCAAATTGTGATATTCAGAATATAAAGGTTCAGTATATTTGACAATGTTTTTTTCAAAATCAGTAAATTGACTAGTTTTATCTCTAATCCAGTCTAATAATCGTTGATAATCATCCACCGCAGTTATAATATGAGCTGGAGCTTGCAACTTTTCCAAAGTGCCTTGGGTTAAACCAATTGCTATTTGCTGACTTAGCTCATGATTGCTATTTTGTAACCATTCATATTGTTGTTGTTGTTGTTGAGCAGCAGTTTGCAATTCAAAATATTGTTGTTCTAGTTTGTCAAATACTTTTTGTAATTTAGCTTCTCGCTTTTTAATATTGGCAATCTGTTTATCATTAGTAGCTTGTATTTTAGCTATTTCTTTAGCATGATTAGATTGTAATTTAGTTATTTCTTTAGCATGTTCTGTTTGCAATTGTTGATATTTATCTATCCAATCGGTTTGTAATAAATTATAATCAGATTGCAATTGTTGATATTTATCTATCCAATCAGTCTGTAATAAATTATAATCAGATTGTAATTGCTCATATTTGGTACTCCAATCTGTTTGTAGCTTATCTATTTTTTGGCTATAATCCGTCTGTAG
Organism: Thioploca sp.; assembly: GCA_011371325.1. GTDB lineage: Bacteria > Pseudomonadota > Gammaproteobacteria > Beggiatoales > Beggiatoaceae > DRQV01. The sequence continues at coordinate 7,158 of DRQV01000295.1, read as the reverse complement.
TTGTTCATATTTATTTGACCAATCAGTACAATGTTTATGTAATTGATTATTTTGGTCTTCTTGTTGAGCCAATTTATGTTGCAAGTTGGCTTGATTTTGGGTAGTTTGTAGTAACTTTAGTTGTAGATTTTGTTTTTCCTCATTGATATCTTGCATTATGCCACGTCGTTCTTGAGTTAATCGCCAATATTCAGCAATATTCTCAAGCTGTTCATCAGCAGGCAAAGAGATTAAATGTTTAATTAAAAATTGCTTATAAATATCTCTCCAATGTTGTTGATCCTGAGTTTGAGTGATTTGACTATTACCCCAAACTGCATATTCAGCAGTGATATAATCAACATGATAAAATGATGTATGTTTAGACAAACGCAATAACATGTCCCAATCTTCAAACATATCAAAGGTTTCATCAAATCCACCAATTTTATCCCATAACTTACGCTCAATTAATAGATTAATTAATGGAATATAATTTTCATAACTTAATCGTTTTGAATCATATACTTCATTAAACTGGCCAATTGTTTGTTCTTGTAAAATAACTTGTTCACCTAGTAAATCCCGTTTTAATAACCTGCAACCGGAATAAACCACTTTAGCATCAAAGGATGATATAGCTGTTGTTAAGCGTTGTAAATGATCTGGTAATAAACGATCATCATCATCCAAAAAACCAATCACATCACAAGTTGTCGCTTGTACCCCTTGATTGCCAGCTGCTGCTCTTCCCAAATTATTATCGTTGTTAACTAAACAGATATTTAAATTAGGAAAATCAGTGATAATATTTTCAACATTAATTCCTCCATCATTAACTACAATTATTTCATTTGGTTGTAATTTTTGATCAGCTAAACTTTGTAAACTACGAGTTAGTAAATGAGGTCGATCTTTAGTACGAATTATAATTGCAATAGTCAGTGGATTTGGTTGCATGTTAAATTGATTATATGGGTATTAAAAACGAATGATGATTTGTATTTATCAATGTGTAGATTTCAAATTATATCTTGGGAAATACTACATATAGGATGCCGTTGAATATTTGTATGGGAGTAAATTAATTTTCAGAAAGAGGAAAATCCTATTTCCATCTGCTGATATATAAGTTAAATATAACCTCCCTTAACTCTATTTAAGGAAGGCATCTACTTACTAAATTTAATCTGTTCGTGAACAGTCATTAATACCGAATGGATTAGTAACAGGACAAGTTTTTTGAGAAACATCAGCAGCAGTACAAATTGCAATAAACTGTATAGTATCACTTGATTCTGTTCCAGCTACTTCCGTACGAGCAGTTATCTCAGCTGTTACCCAAGAAGCATATTGTATAGGGTATACAACATTAAAATCTGCGAAACCGGTACTATCTGTTACTAATCTTAATTTATCTACAGTTATAACATTACCAGGTTCAATTCGACCATTGTTATTCGTATCTTCACCTAAAATGGTATCCAATATACCATTACGATTCACATCTTCATTATTACAAGTATATGGTGGGTTACCTTCCCCAACTAAAGCGAAACCTTCATCAAGAAAAATAAATTCTGCTTTAGTATAGGTTATAGGGTAAATGCTTAAAATAACTTCAGCATCAGCAACTGGAGTACCATTTGAATCAGTTACTAAAACAGTATGATATACTTTATAACGTCTACCATCTTCTTTTTCTAATTCATTTCCAGACCCAATAACTACAAATAAATCTTTTTCTGAAACAGTTAAACTTACACTGTTTTCTACACTAGAATTATCTGCAACTGAGGCTGTTATAGTAACTCCATTAGCAGCACTAGAAGAAGAACCTGCAATATACTCTGTAGTAGCACGTCCAAAATCATCTGTGAAAGCAGAACCTCTAGTTAGCTTTCCTCCACTAATGTCATTTAATAAAAAGTTTACTTGTTTATCAGCTACTAAATTATTCTGAGAATCACGTACTATGGCTAGTACTTCACTTTTTTCATTATCAGTACCTACAGGATTAATTCCAATTACTGAAGGATTAGCCTGTACATTAATAAAGCGAGCTTCTTCAGCAATAAATTTAATCTCAAATTGTAAAGTAGGTCCTGGTGGGGAAACTCGATTACCACTAACTATTACAGTTGCAGGGCCTGCATTATTAGAACTAATAGTGAATCTAGCTGGTTGATCTGGTTGATTCATAGTTATGCTTGGACTACTTAGTAGACCACGAGTCGTAGATATATTAATCTCATTAAATACTGGATTGCCAGCTTTTTGCCAAATAACTTCAAATGCTTGTTCTTGATTAAGTGGTACTCTGCAACCAAGATCAAGTTTGCCATTATTATTAAGGTCTTCTAATAAATCAACATCAAGTACACCGTTATTATTAGTATCTTCATCAACAGAAGTTATATCTGAACAAAGATTACTTGAAATCGAATCAGAAATAATTTTTAGAGTATCATCAGAAATTGTTATTACAAGAGTACTGGTTTGAATATCAGGTGCATTTGGTTTACTAACTCTTATAATATCCTCTCCAGTACCTGAATTATTGGCAGTAAATATTACACTTGCTTGACCATTAGAATCAGTAGTAATATCTATACTGCCATCCACCGAATTAAAAGCATTATTTAAATCAGAGGTAATTCTTAACAATTGATTAGCTATTGGTTTATTATCAGAGTCTCGTAAAGAAATAATAAAAGTATCTTCCTCAAATTGAACGATTGACCTAGAACCAGATATCGAAATTGTAGTACCAATGACCTGAATAATAATTTCATCTTTCCGAATTTTTTCATTGGTATCTGGATCAGCTATGTTGCTAGATACCGTTGCAATAACTTTAATATCTCTGTTATCTGCATTGCCAACTGTAGTAAGGCGAGCATAAGCACGTCCATTATCATCAGTAATTGCTTCTGCAACAGGATTGCCTTGAGCATCAATTAACTGTAAATTACCAGAATCAGCCTCAAAATTAACTCCAGCGTTTTTCACTAGATGGTTATCTTTATTTTTAACTATAGCAGTAAGAATAATTCCTTCTGTTTTACCTTCTGATTTGAGGGTAGGATTGTCAGTTATTAAACTAATACTAGTAACTTCTTGAAGTGTTATACCATTATTTGCTTGGAAAGTAATATTCACCGGTGAACTATTTACAGCTATAGGTTCGCCACCTTCTTGATTTAACATAGTTGCAATTATTTTTACAGTACCAGCTTGACTATTTTTAATAGTAGTAGTAAATGTACCATTTTCTTCTGAAGTTTTACCTTCAATTTGGCCAAACACAACCGAACCAGTTACATCTGGAGTACCTACTGGTTCAGCTCGTAATTTTATCGGTATATTTTTTACTGCAAAACCATTTTCATCCCGAGCTAATATAGTTAAACTAACATCTTCGTTTAGTTGCGGGTTTTCATCAGTCACAGTTAGAGTTATACTAGCTCTAGGCATAGCAGGGGGAGTAAAAATAGCTGCTACTGACTTACCAACCAATCCATTAGCTACAGGAGTTATATTAACTATTATTGCTTCAGTAAATATCCGTCCTATCACTTCTGGCGTTGTAGTTATAGTGGTACGAAATTCTCCTAACGCATTAGTAGTTCCCGTTGGTTCAGAGATAATTGTGTCATTTGAATCTTTTAATAATTCAATATTAACTCCAGCTAACGGATTACCAACATTATCACGTGGAGTTACTACTAAATCAATTTTAGATTTACCATCTGCCACTGCAGTTCCATTAACTACCAATTCAACTTTAGCTGGAACTTTTGTTGGATCATCATCAGCTCTAAAATTTATAAGTTTAGGTGGAGCTGCTATAGCAGTATCTTTTACTGAAACTGTAACTGAAACTTCACCAGCAACTGAAGAAGTAACTTTTATACTAAAGAATCCATTAGCATCGGTCATTCCATCATTAAAAGATAAGTCTGCTACTGCTGAAGTAGGCGGCATTTGTACTGCAATAGGTACATTAGCAACCGCACTGCCAGCATTATTCCTAGTAACAACTTGAATTTCAATTGCATCAGAGCCATTTGCAAGCTGATTATCGTTAACAACGGTTACTATTAAAGTACTAACATTTTGCCCAAAAGTAATCGGTAATATCTCACTTTGTACTCCTTTAGAAATAGCTGTTACTGAAACAGTCTCAATCACTGGATTAGTAACTTTAGTCCTAAATTCACCTAATTCATTAGTAGTTCCTTCTTGTGGATCAAAAATAATACTAGTAGAATTACTTGCCAAAGTAACGCCAATATTTGGAATTGGAGCATTATTATCATCCCTTGGAACGACTAATAAAGTAACTGTAGAGTTTACCTCTGGCTGTAAACTACCTTCCAATTGAAGATCAACTTTAGCTGGTTCTATCAATCCAGATGGAATGAATGTTATCTCTTTATTCTGAGGAGGAACATTAGCATTAACTCCCTCAACACTGATTGTAACAGGAATTTTGCCAGCAGATGTAGAAGTAATTTTAGCTATAAATAAACCATTAGCATCAGTAAACGGGCTATCAAATTTAACAATTGCTGCTGGATTACCGGACAGTTGAACGTTGATAGAAGCACCAGCTACTGGTAATCTGTTTATATCTCTTGCAATAACATTTATTTGGGCAAAATCAGCATCATTACCAGTGGCCAATTGATTGTTACGAACTACACTAACATTTAACTCTTTTACGTCAGAAGTAATTGACCTAAAAATTATAGTTTCAGTATCTTTAGGTTCTGATAAACCTTCCACTACTGCATCAATAGTAAATTGCTGTTCTCTAGTACTGGTGACACTAGCTGAAAATTCACCTAATTCATTAGTAGTTCCACTATTTGGTTCAATTATAATATCTGAAGCACTAGCAATTAAATTAATATTAATTCCAAACAAAGGATTATTATTAATATCACGTGGAATTACTACTAAATCTACTTTAGCTTTACCATTAGCTGGTTGAGAATTATTGCTTACTTGCAAATCAATGCTACTAGGAATTCCATTAAATGCTTGAAAGTTAATAGTTTCAAAATTTGCAATCCCAGTTCCGGCGGCTGCAATAGTAACATTAACGCTACCAGCTTCATTAGAAGTTATATTAGTAATAAATGAACCATTGCTATCGGTAACACCTTGTGCTGGTTCTGCTCTGGCAGTGATACCAGCAGACATTTGTACTAAAATTGGTACTCCAGCAACTAAGTTTCCACTACCATCTTTAGCAACTGCATTGATTACAATAGCATCGCTACCATTAGCAAGCTGGTTATTATTAGCCACATTAGTATCTAAATTTTTAATTTCACCAGACCCAGAAAACCTAACATTAGTTGAAGCTGTTGAACCTTGAGCATTGATAGTAACGGTAAAATCTTCAGTAATAGTATTAGTTAGAGTAAATACAGCAGTTCCACTTTCACCAGTAACATCTGTGCCTTTATCAAAAATAGCAGTGTTGGAATCAGCAGAAATAGATACCGAAATATCTTTCAATGGAGTATTGTTACTATCACGCACGATAGCAGTTAAATAAATTATATTTTTTCCATTAGCGATCTGATTATTGGGTGAAGCTAATAAAACCACAGATTGAACTCCTCCAGTTCCAGTAGAACCTTCAGAATTAGTAAAAGCAACTTTAACTTCATTACTATTCATTCCTCCAGCCACCGCTTTAGCAGAAAAAGTTTCAGTAAATTTATCAGTCAAAGTAGCTGAAAATCGACCACTATTATCAGTTTTACCATCGTTATCCATTGTTATAATTGCAGAACCACCACTTACAATAATAATAACATCTTGATTAACAATTGGCTTACCATCTTGATCTAACACCCGGCCATTTAAATATACAGGATCAGTACCATTAGCAAGTTGAGGACTATTCTTAGGTTGGGCTAATTCTACAGTAGCAATTTCAGTATTATTACCTGTCCCATTATTAGAAAAAATAATATCTTGTTGAACTGTGATAACTGTTGAACTATCTGATGCTGTATTACCAGTATTAGTAGTAGCTGTAATATTTACCGTTTCCGCAATAGTATCAATTATATCCAGTTCAAAACTACCATCTTTACCGGTATTGCCATTAATAAATAAACTCTTAGATTCGCCATCAATAATCAGTTTAGCTGTTGCTGAATTACTAGATATATTGACTGGAACATAAGGAACTGGAGACCCACTTTTATCCCTGGCCATTACTATTAGGGTTGCCTTACTTCCATCAGGTCGTACATTATTATTTTTAACAATTAAGTCGATACTACTGGGATTAGTAGCTATTTGTCCACCAATAAATTCTAGTGTAAGAGCTCCTGCTGCCATCCCACCGGCAGATGGAGTTACTTTAGTAGTTTGTGGAATAGTATTAGTGATACCTATAGTGACTTCACCAACATCATTGGTAACACCAACTGCATTAGGCACTGCAAATGAATCGAGTGGAAAAGCAAAATCAACAGGAATACCTGGAATGCTGGTTCCATAAGCATCACGAGTTATAATTTTAATATTCGTTGGAGTGACACCGTCAGCCGGGGCAATATTGTCATTACTGATAATTTCAGCAGTAACTGAAGCTCCAAAGTAGATAGGAATATTGAAACCCCTTTTCATATAATCTCTACCACTTATGTTAATAAACACTGTTCCACTTCCAGAACGACTAACTGAAAAACTTACATTACCTTGACTATCACTGCCAGTTGGAACATTTTCTAATTTTGCTGATCCTTCTGGATGCAAGGTAATATTAAGTGGGATATTAGGAGCTAATTCTCCCGAACGTTCTCCGTCGCTTCCAACAGTAGTAAAACTAATATTAACTCTACCACCACTAGTGGTCAATATTGCTTCTGGAACACCAATAACATCAATGTTAGTAAATCGGGTAGATGTATCTATTGGTTTACCACCTACATCTCCTCCAGTATCCGCAAATAAATTACTCGGTTCATCACTTCCGCCACCACAAGCATTCAATAAAGCTAACATGAATATTAGTATTAGCCATCTAATCGTAAAACGCATATATATTTCCTTTATTTTAATTAATAATCTATTGCTAAGTAGCTTCTTTTAAAATTTTTGGGGTAACAAAAATCAATAGCTCAGATTTAGAGGTACTACGTGATT
>DRQV01000294.1 GCA_011371325.1 Thioploca sp. | reverse complement strand
TTTCTTGGGACGATTTAAAATACCATCCCCCAAAGAACAGCGAGTTTCCCAACAATCAATCAATAATACTAATAAAAATATTGCTAACCCTAATGATAAGGACAAGGCAATAAATAATGGGGGCATAATTGCTGTTTGATACGCTTCTTTAGCTACTAAAAATCCAAAAATTGAACCAGTACCAGTGGTCAGTATCAAACGCCAAGTAAATGCAATTAGGCCAGCAATTGGATAATAACGTTGCATACTTCTTTGCATCATAAACCATAAATATACTACACAGATCAATAAAAATCCGTTATATAATATGATATTCCATGCGAAAATAGATTTAAAATTATAAGAAGTCATGGCAACTAATAAACGGTCCGGTCGACCTAAATCCAATACTAAGACTGATAACCCACCAACCAATAAAGTAATGGCAAGTAAAGCTGATAAACGAGCTAGAGGATTATAAAAAATTTTGTGAAATACGGAGCTAATAGAAGCTACATTTAATACTCCAGATGCTGCCAAAATTAAAAAAATGGCAAAAATATGTGGTATTCCCCACACGATTTGATTATTCATACCGGTAATGATATGACCATAGTGTTCCATATTATAGGCTGCAAATAAACCCAATAAAATAAAAAACACCGATACAATTATCCCACCATAAAAAGCAAAACTTTTACCTTCAATAATACAAAAAGTAACTTTTTTCATAATTTACAACCCTTGATAACGTATGCCTGGATTTAATTTCAAATCAGGTCGCAACACAGAACTACTCATTTCTTTCAATCTTTTACTAATTTCACTTTCTGGATCATTCATATCACCATATATTATAGCTTCATGACCTTTAGCTTCGCAAGCTTCTACACAAGCAGGGCCTGCCCCAGTGTCAATTCGATATACACAGAAATTGCAAGCTTCCACTGTACCTTTACCGCGTGGTGAATGAGGTTTTTGGTTTTCCAAAGCTTCATGTACAAATGAACGGGCTTTATAAGGACATGCCATCATACAATAACGACAACCAATACAAATATGTCGATCAACTAATACAATACCATCATCTCGTTTAAAAGATGCTCCAGTTGGACAGACATCTACACAAGGTGGTTTTTCACAATGTTGACACATAATTGGTAAATAGGTTTCTTTACCTGTTTGTTTATCACGTACTGTAACTTTACGAATCCAAACTGGTTTAATTTCAATTGGAACATTTTCAGTAAGACCATGTTCTTCAGTGCAAGCATCTAAACAAGCGGTACAATCATCAACACATTTATTAGTATCAATTAGCATACCCCAACGATTTGCCGATGTAACTGGTTTATCGGCATGATGAGCTTTAGCAGAAACACTATATAATAGTACACCTGGAGCTACTGTAATAGTAGCTGATTTTTTAAGAAAATCCCGGCGATTTTGAGTAGAAACGTTCATAAAAATGCAATCAATCCTGATTAGGGAAAATTGCTGCCTCCTTAACTATAGATATAACCATCGGTACATATGTTCCGAATTAGTTAAACGAACTGCCATTGTTGGATGACATATAATTTAATACGAATTTATAAGCATAACTTAGATTGGCCATTTGAGCTGTATGATAGCTCAACTGACCTTACAGATGGGATTAAAGAATTCTTGGTTACTAATATAGAAACCTAAGAATGATTAGGATTTAAGCCATTTTGTCAACAATTTTCCAACATTTTCTTTGTTGAGAACTTGTCTATCATCGGGACTGTTCCATATTTCCCATTGATAACTTTTGCCCCTAGAAAAGAGCAATAACATAGTTTTATTATCACCACTAATAACATCCACTCTACCAATAGCACCAAACACATTTCTTTCAATAGGTTTTAAGATAATATCTTGCCCACTTACCATACTTGCTTCAAGAATATTAACATCATAAGAACCTAAGTTATCATCTAATCTGTTAGTAGCAGTGTTAAAAGTAACTTTTTTAGAAGATTCTGACAACCAAGGTCTTATTTTTTTATACATAGTTTCAATTTGCTTCAGCCAAATATTTCTTTGTTCTGCTTGGCTTAGTGCAGTTATGCTAGTATCTGAGGAAGTTACCGGTGTTTTAGCAGTTGTAGTTTTTTTAACTACTTTAGTCGTTGACTTGGTAGTTGCTACAGGTGCTTTAGTAGGTTTTTTCGCCACTGGTTTCTTAGTGTTTGCAGGTTTCTTAGTAGATGACAACTTTGTTTTTTTAGAAGTTTTTCCACTACCAAAAACACTATCCCATGCCAATTTATCCTTATTTTTTACCTCAAAATAACCATGTTTTTCCACAAATTTGATAATCGGATTGTTTAGGGTAAGTTTCTCAAATTTCTTGAGATTTTCTAAGTTATTTTCAAACATACTAGCATCAGCTTGTACATTAAACACTTTTTCTTCACCTTCAAACAGTTTTACTCCTTTACCAATTGGTTCAAAACCTAATGCTTTAAGAGATTCTAAATAATTTTTAATTGCGGATAAAATCTTAACATATTCTTTTGCTGGCACATTAATCATTTTTTCCATACGTCTTATTCTAGTAGAAGTATGGAATTTTTCAATCTTTGTTTCAAAACGCTTTCTGGTTTGGGAGAAACCCCATAAAAACATTCCTTCATTATTAGGAAACTTATTAGTATCCGGAACAACGCATGAAAATCCATTATTGCGACGAAAACCATGTAGTTCAATTAGCTCTTTAGCAAATTGTTCAACCTTCTGCTTTATCATAGATGACATTATTTTCTCCAAATGAGAAGTTTTTATACAATGACATTGATAATATGGAAAGAAAATCTTTATTTATAAATATTAAGACATTCATAAAATAGGAAAGATTGC
>DRQV01000293.1 GCA_011371325.1 Thioploca sp. | reverse complement strand
TAACATGCCACTTAATATCGCATTTTCTCTACCACTTAAATAAGGAATAAAACCTAATTGCAAGGATAATAAAGAAGCACGATAACCATTATTTACAAATGTGCCAGTATTGGGTTTAATAATGCCAGCCATCATACGTAATAAAGTACTTTTACCAACTCCATTGCGACCTATAATTCCTAATGTTTCGCCATGATACAAATCAAATGAAACATCTTTCAAAGCCCAGAAAGGTTCACCAAATATACCTCGTTTGTAATAGATACCTACATTATGTAGTGATAAAATTGGTTGTTCTTGTTTCATATCATTATTTTTGGATAAATATATTCAAATTTAGCAATTAATTTCGCTCCTAACCAAATGCAAATAAGTGAAATCATAGAGATAAGTAATAACGCCATATTATTTGGCCATATGTTGTGCATTAAAATATCACGATAGGATTCTATAATGGTAACAATTGGATTTAGGTAATAATAGATTTTGTAGGCTTCTGGAACTATATCAGCACTTATCATCACTCCAGACATAAAAAATAAAGCTAATAGAATATTTTCCACAACAAAACGTAAATCTGGTACGAATGGGATTATTGCAGCTAAAAAAAAGGTAAAAGCTAGTACAAATAGCATCTGCACGATTAAAACTAGTGGTAATGCTAAATAAGCTATGCCAATTCCATACCCATATAACCATAAAAATATTAATAATAAGGTTAGTATAAACAGGAATTTAACTGTATCAGTGAGGACTAAAATAATAGGAAACACTACTTTGGGTAAATTCACTTGCTGCATTAATGAAATTGCTCCTCGAATTGTTTCTGCCCCATGTGATAAACAAGACTTAAGCCATTGCCAAGAAGTTAATCCTATTAATAAAAATGGCACATAATCATCAGTTCTATGACCTAATAATATACCAAAAAACACGTAAAAAACAGACATATACATCACTGGCTCAAATATCCACCATAAGAAACCCAAGTAAGTGCGTTCAGTTTCTGCTTTTAAATCAGCATAAGTTTTATATAAAATAAGTTCTGTATATTTGTATAATTCTTTCATTTCTTAAAATTTTTAGAGTTAACTTAAGTAAATATTATAATTAGTTAAGCTAACAGCTAGTTTAATTGTTTTACTTTAATACCAACATGTTGTGCCAAATTAACAAAGTTAGGAAATGAAGTAGCAACATTAGCACAGTCTTCAATATTTATAGTACCATTAGCACGTAAAGCTGCTATAGCAAAAGACATTGCAATTCTGTGATCACCATGACTATTTATCACTCCACCGCGTATTTTACCACCTTGTATAATTATACCATCTGCTTGTGGTTCAGCATTTATACCTAATTTTTGCAATCCATCTGCCATCACTTGAATTCGATCACTTTCTTTCACTCGTAATTCTTCAGCACCTGTTAATACTGTTTCACCTTCTGCACAAGCTGCGGCGATGAATAAAATTGGAAATTCATCTATTGCTAACGGAACTTGTTCTTTGGTAATGTTTATCCCATGTAAGTCACTAGAACGCACACGAATATCTGCTATTGGTTCTCCATTTACTTCACGTTGGTTATATAACTTAATATTAGCTCCCATTCGTTGCAAAATATCAATAACTCCAGTACGAGTAGGATTAACACCAACATGTTCCAGCAATATTTCCGAATTTTTCGCAATACAGGCAGCAACTATGAAAAATGCGGCTGATGAAATGTCAGCAGGTATGTCAATTGATTTACCATATAATTGGCCACCTCCTTTTAAACATACTTTATTATCTTCTCTATTAACCAAATAGCCAAATCCTAACAGTAGACGTTCAGTATGGTCTCTAGTGGGATAAGGTTCTACAACACAAGTTTTACCACTAGCATACATACCAGCTAATAATAGACAAGATTTAACTTGGGCACTAGCAATCGGCATATTATATTCAATTCCTTGTAAATCTTGTTTACCTAATATAATCAATGGTGGAGTTCCATTATCAGCAAGTAAAATTTTAGCACCCATCGTAGTTAATGGTTTGGTAACTCTAATCATAGGACGCTGTAATAGAGATTCATCACCACCCATTTCGACCGAAAATTTTTGACCAGCCATTAAACCAGCCATTAATCGCATAGTAGTGCCAGAATTACCAATATACAAAGGCTCAGTTGGAGGTTGTAAGCCATGCATACCTACTCCATGAATAATGATTTGTCCTTGACTATTTTTTTTAATAGATACTCCCATAGCTTTAAATGCAGCTATAGTATTTAAAGTATCTTCTGCCTCTAAACAGCCACTAATTTGAGTAATTCCTTTTGCTAAAGCTCCTAGCATAACAACTCGATGAGAAATTGATTTATCACCTGGAACTCGGATAGTGCCACGTATCTTACCACCTGGTTTAACTATAAATTTTTGCATATGTGATTAGTATTTAAATTATTAATATTATTCCATCAATTATATATTTTAACAGTTCTGTAAAAAGTTTGTCATATTTAAAACATCAATAATGTAATATTTTAATTGATAAGATAGCATGTGTATTTATAATACGGCAATCATGCATTGCC
>DRQV01000292.1 GCA_011371325.1 Thioploca sp. | reverse complement strand
CAGCTTCGCTATCCCCAATTGCTGCTAGTTGCTCTCCTTCTTGTAAACGCACTTGAGCCATAGTATTAGTAGCTAATTGACGTGGTTCAAAAGTTAATTTTGAATCTAAAGATTGAGCTTCTTTAAACTTTATTACAGCAGCTTCAATATCTTGTTCTGCTAATCGTTTGCCTTGTTCTACTAAAAATTGAGCAAACTTTTGAATTTTAGAAGATACTAATTTATTATCTAATTCTATCGCTACTCTAAATTTTTCCTTGGCAGCTTCAATTTTGCCATTTTTAACTAATAATTCTCCTTCTTTAACTCGCATATGAGCGATAGCTTTACGCTTTGGATCAAAATTTAACCGTGAATCAAATGCTAATGCCGCTTTAAATTGTTTAATTGCTAAATCAATCTTACCATTGCGAGCTAATTGTTTACCTTTTTTAATAAGTTCTTGCACAATAAGTTGAATTTCATCAGTAAATTCTAACTGGGAATCTAAATTAACTGCTTGTTTAAATTTAGTAACTGCGGCTTGAATATCTTGTTCTTGAACTAATTGAGTACCTTCATACAGGTATTTTTGGGCAATAGCTTTATTTTTAGGGTTAAAATTTAACTGCGAATCTAAAACTAATGCTGCTGTAAATTTTTCTATTGCTTGTTTTAGCTCATTATTTCTAGCTAAATCCTCCCCTTCTCGTAATAAAATTTGGGCATTAGCTTTATCTTCTGGAATAAATTTTAATTGAAAATCCAGTGTTCTAGCAATTTTAAAATTTTCTATCGCAGCCTTAAAATCCCCATTTTTAGCGGATAATTCACCTTGTTGCATTTGAATTTGAGCAAGTGCTTTATATTTTGGATCAAAATGAAGTTGAGTATCAAACTCTAATGCAGCTTTAAATTTTGTGATTGCACTATCAATATTCCCTTCTCTGGCTAAATGCTTACCTTGTTCTATTAATACTACTGCATTCATTTTATTTTCTGGTTTAAAATCTAAATTAGGCTCAAATTTGAGAGCTTCAACATATTTTGTAATAGATTTATCAACCATTCCTTGCCGAGCTAATTGTTCTCCTTGTTGCACTAATAAATTAGCAATAATTTGTGAGCTATTAAATCTGGCATCTATTTCAGAAGCTTGTTTTAATTTACTAATTGCTGTTGTAATATTTTTAGCAGATAATCCTTGTTTAATCAAATTATTAACAAATATTTGCTGACTTTTATCTTTTGGATTGAATTTATAACATGGAGCTAATTCTTTAGCTTGCTTAAATGTAGTTATTGCAGCTTGAATCTTACCTTGTTGAGCTAGAGTTTCCGCTTTATTCAATAAGGTTTGGCTTGCGGTTATTGGCAATGAAAACTGCTGGCGTTGTTCAACTGTTAAACAAGTTGGAACTATTTTATTAGCATAATTAATTAATTCTTGTACTGATAATACCCGCCATAGTCGAGCAGTTTTATCATCTGAAGTGGTGACAATAAATTTACTATCTGGACTAAAATCAACATAGTTTACTTCATCTTCATGACCAAATAATATATTGAAAAGTTTACCATTTTTCCAAATACGAGCTGTGTTATCATCGGAAGCAGTAGCGATAAATTGGCCATCGGGACTGAAAGCAATATAATTAATTTCATCCTTATGACCACGTAGAACTTTAAATAACTTGCCAGTTTTAGTAACCCATAATCGAGCAGTATTATCATCTGCCGCTGTAACAACAAATTTACTATCTGGACTAAAAGCCGCATGATTTACTTTATCCCTATGACCTTTTAATATTTTGAATAATTTACCATTTTTGTGCCATAAACGAGCAGTTTTATCATCAGAAACGGTAATGATTAATTTGCCATTAGGACTAAATATAACTTGATTAACGGTATTTTTATGACCTTTTAAAGTACGTAAAAATTTGCCATTATCTGCATTCCATAAGCGAGCTGTTTTATCAACAGAAGCAGTTGCAACTATTTTATTATTTGTACTGAAGCTTGCCTGTAAAATTTTATTATTATGGCCTGATAAAGCTATAAGCGGTTTATTAGTATAGTAATTCCAAATAGAAGTTGGATCCCAATTAAAATTTTGCCATAAATAAGTAGTTTCTTCGTCAGAAGCTATCACTAGTTTGGAATGATCAGAACTGAAAGCAATATTATTCACTTCATCTATATGTCTAGCAATTATTTTGGAAGATTTATCTTGCCAAATGCGAGTAGTTTTATCAGCAGAAGCGGTTATCACTTGTGAACCATTAAATAAAGCCTGATTAACTCTATTTTCATGACCAGTTAAAATTTTCAATAATTTCCCAGTTTTAGTGTCCCACACTCGAGCAGTATTATCATCGGAAGCTGTCACTATCTGTTTGCCATCAGCACTAAAATTAGCATTCAAAACTCTGGATTTATGCCCGGCTAATATTTTAAAATTATTTTTATTAGTAACTTGCCATAAACGCATTACTCCATCATCAGCGACAGTAGCAACAAATTTACCATCAGGACTAAAAGCTGCATGATTAACTTTTGCTGTATGGCCAGCCAAAATACTGATTTGTTTGCCGGTTTCTGTTTGCCATAAACTAGCTGTATGATCTGCTGAAGTAAGGATGATAAATTTACTATCTGGGCTAAAAGCGGCAAAAGTTAAAGCTTGTTTATGACTGACTAATATTTTTTTGAGTTTTCCAGCTTCCCATAAATTAGCAGTTTTATCTTTAGAAATAGTTATAATAAAACGACCATCAGGGCTAAAAACTGCATTTAACACGTTGTCACTATGGCCTCTAAATACAGAAATTATCTCTCCAGTATGCACATCCCACAAGCGAGCAGTATTATCGTTTGCCACTGTAATTACAGTTTTATTATCTGGACTAAAACTAGCAAAATTAACTCTATCAGTGTGATCGGCAAGGATATGTATCAGCTTTCCAGTATGGCTATTCCATAGTCTAGCAGTCTTATCATCAGATACGGTTACTATAATTTTGTCATTAGGACTGAAGGTTGCGTAATTTATAGTTTTTTCATGACCAGTCAATATGTTAACTAGATTTCCAGCTTGCCACAATCTAGCATCTTCTGCTACAGTAAGTATTTTATTATCTAAAGAACTGAAAGCTATATGATTGATGCCTTTTTGATGCCCATATAATATTTTTATTAATTGACCAGTATTTGCATTCCATATTCGAGCGGCATTATCATTAGCGATACTAGTAATTAGTTGAGAACTATCAGAGCTGAAAACAATAGCAGGAAGACTATTAAAAGACACTCGTTGACCTTGCAATATATTTAGTAAATTACCATTAATATCCCACAAATGAACTTGGCCGTTAATACTAGCTGTGGCAATTTTAGAACCATCTGGACTAAAAGCTACTCGATGAATTGGCTGTTCGGAGACAGTAATAATTTTATATTCTCGTTGTTTTAAAATTGCTTCATATAGTTTTTCTTCGGCTGCAAAAGTATAAGGTCGTTCTGGAGCAAAAGTATATTTTGGCAATGCCTCCAAGGCAAATAACATCCCATTAGTTGTATTGCCTTTAGCAATTTCTTTATGGGCTAATTTGGTTAGTGATAAAGATTTTTTTTGTTGAATAATATCATTGGCATCAATAAATTTATATGGTTGTTTAAATACGAAATCTCCTTTACTATTAACATCTATTAATTTATATTCTAAAATTTGTGACATATCAGCAATTAAGCTGCGAGTAGTGAAAATTGTTTCTCCTTCTCTATTATTTAACGCAACCACTAAATTTTGAGTGAAATGTCTATCATTACTAGCAATTTGCTTATTACTTTCTAATAATACCCTAGATTTTTTAATCGCTTTTTTTAACAAGTCAATCTTGCTATCAGTTAACATATATTTAGGTAGTTTATCTAAAATTTTTTTAATGTTCTGTTGGTCATTAATTAACCAATTTTTCTTTTTATAATATTGAGTTAACGGACTTGAATAAAAACCATCCGATATGATCAAAACATTCCGAATGCTATCACTATTAATTAATAAATTATTGGTAATAATATTGGTTTCTAACCAATTTTGGTGATTATTTTTATTTGCATTGCTTGGTAACCAATAGCTTTGACCATTTACATCTTGATAACTACGCCCTGCATAATAAATTAATAAATTATCATTTGTTCTTAATCTATTTTTTAATTGTTTGAATGTATTAGTTATTTCTTGATAAGAAGCATTGATTAGTAATTTATTATTAAAACCATATTTACTACTTAAAACTTCATCAATCATCTTGGCATCATTGATGGCAGTGTTTAATCTTGGCCAATGTTGATAATTATTAATACCAATAATTAAACCGTAATATTTACCTAAACTATTGTCGATAGAATAATGCCAATATTTTTCACATTTTTGGAGTTGAGATAGAGTATTTTTTTGCCATTTATTAACATCTTGTTTAATTTGAGAAATAGAATCTCTATATTGAATTAATTTATTATTGCCAGCCACTAAAGAATTATTTATTAATAGTTTAAAAGCTTTAATTAGGTTAGTTTCAATTAGTTGTGAATTACTGGAATGATTAACTTGTTTAA
This sequence comes from Thioploca sp., assembly GCA_011371325.1. Classification (GTDB taxonomy): domain Bacteria; phylum Pseudomonadota; class Gammaproteobacteria; order Beggiatoales; family Beggiatoaceae; genus DRQV01. The sequence goes on along the minus strand of DRQV01000292.1, from coordinate 2,946 downwards.
GTATCTCTGGATATTCAGTTAAATTATCACAAGTTTTTACTGAAATTTCGGTGGCAAATATTGGTAAAGTAAATAGTAATAAGATTAGTTTAAAAGTTAAATATCGCATAGTTTCTAAAACTTTGAAGGTTTCAAATACATCACAGCCAAATTTCCTCTAGTTTCCAACCAAGCTTTTCGGGCTGCTACTTGTTTTTTGGCCAATAACATGTTCATAATAGTATGGCTTTTTTTACTATCATCGACACTGAGTCTTATTAAACGACGAGTATCTTGTGACATAGTAGTTTCTCGTAGTTGTAATGGATTCATTTCACCTAACCCTTTAAAACGTTGCACGTCAATTAGCCCAAGTTTTTTTTCAGCAGCTATTCGGTTTAAAATTCCTTGTTTTTCATCATCATTTAATGCGTAATAAATATTTTTACCAATATCAATCCGATATAAAGGTGGAGTAGCGATATAAACATGTCCTTCAGCTACTAATTTATAAAAATGCTTGAAAAATAAAGCACATAGTAAAGTTGCAATATGAGCTCCATCGGAATCAGCATCAGCTAAAATACATACTTTTCCATAACGTAGCCCGGTTAAATCATCGCTACCTGGATCGATACCTAAAGCAACCGCTATATCATGTACTTCTTGGGAAGCAAGTACTTGATTAGTATCTACTTCCCAGGTATTTAAAATTTTGCCACGCAATGGCATAACTGCTTGAAAATTCCGATCTCTAGCTTGTTTACATGAGCCACCTGCACTATCACCTTCAACTAGAAATAATTCAGTTTTATTAACATCTTGTAAAGTGCAATCAGCTAATTTTCCAGGTAAAGCTGGGCCATTAGTAGCTTTTTTACGGGTAACTTTTTTTTCAGCTCGTAACCGTTTCTGAGCATTATTAATCACTAATTCAGCAATTTGTTCGCCTAATTTAACATGTTGATTTAACCATAGAGAAAAAGCATCTCGTACTACTCCAGATACAAATTTTGCACAAGTTCGGGAAGATAAACGTTCCTTAGTTTGGCCAGAAAATTGTGGTTCAGCTATTTTGACTGATAATACGTAAGCACAACGTTCCCATACATCTTCTGGAGCTAATTTAATTCCACGAGGTAATAAACTGCGATAATCACAAAATTCTCGTATAGCATCTAATAATCCGCTGCGTAAACCGTTGACATGTGTACCACCTTGAGTAGTTGGGATTAAATTAACATAACTTTCAGTAAGTAAATTGCCTTCTGGTAACCATAGTAAAGCATAGTCGACAACCTCAGTGGTAGCGGCAAAATGGCCAATGAATGGTGTTTCTGGTAAGCTTTCTACATTACCCAATTCATCCAATAAATAAGTGGTAAGTCCATCTTTATACAACCATTTTAGTTTATCGTTAGTATATTCATTTACAAAAGTAATTGTCAAACCAGCACATAATACCGCTTTGGCTCGCAACACATGGGTAAGTTGAGCAATTGCAAAATTAGGATGGTCAAAATATTTAGCATTAGGCCAAAATCTAATAGTTGTACCAGTATTGCGTTGGCCTACTTTGCCATTTATACTAAGTTCAGAAGTTTTTTTGCCATTAGCGAAGGACATTTGGTAAAGTTGGCCATTACGTTTAATAGTAACCTCAAGGTTATTAGACAAGGCGTTGACTACTGATACTCCAACTCCATGTAAACCACCAGAAAATTGATAGTTTTTATTGGAAAATTTTCCACCAGCATGTAGCCTAGTTAAAATTACTTCTACTCCACTTACTCCTTCTTCCGGATGAATATCGACTGGCATTCCACGTCCATTATCACGCACACTTAAGGAGTTGTCGGCATGTAGTATTACGTCAATTTGATTAGCATATTTGGCTATAGCTTCATCAACACTGTTGTCGATGACTTCTTGAGCTAGATGGTTGGGACGGGTAGTATCGGTATACATACCAGGCCGTTTTTGGACAGGTTCTAGTCCGGTGAGGACTTCTATAGTGGCAGCATTGTAGATCATTAATTTGCTTGTCAATAATTTGGATGTTTAGAATTGATTTACTGGATGTTATGGTGGCCAGTTGCCAGCAGAGGTTAATTGATTGATTAATATGGTTTTTGGTAGCCATACTAATATATCATCAAATTGATTTTCTACATAAAAATCTTGGGTGTAAGTATTATTAGCGGTTGGTGATGATGTTGGAGAGCAATTAGCACCCGTATATCCACTAATAGCATTAGTCCCATCTGGTATACCATTTTTACCACAAGAATAAATTATTGCAATAACGTTAGCAGATGATAATGAATTAGGAGTAGGAGATGAATTATCTTGTATAATTAACTCATTAGTATTTGGTGGATTTGGTATATTTGTAGTAAAAGTTTTATCAACACGATATCGAAAAGGATGTCCCCAAGCATCAAATTTATCTGTGCCTAAATCTGCCCAAGGTAAATAACCATCAGATTCATTATAAGTAGAACAGGGATTTGCGGTACTTTCATTACCATTTTCATCCAAAGCAGGACAAGGTAAGTTATTATTAATAATAGCATATCCCATCAATGCTTCTTTTATAGTCTGCAAAGTTTTTTGGGTATCTTTAATTTTTTGTTGGTTCATTTGCATAGATAATGGTACAAACATTCCACCTATTAAAAAACCTATAATAATAAGTACTATAGACATTTCAATTAATGTAAAACCTTGTGATATTTTCATTGGGGTAAATCTCTAGTTTTAGCTAAATAATTTGTTAAAGTATATTTTGATAGCCAAGTTACCCGATCATCAAATACATTTTCTATATAATCACCTTGTACATAAGTGACATCATTTGCCATTGTTATTTTATTGCTACTTTCTGCTTTATTATTTTTACCATGAGATAAAATAATAGCTATTATACGAGAGTAGTCTGTTCCATTGATAGTTTCAACTGTAGTT
>DRQV01000291.1 GCA_011371325.1 Thioploca sp. | reverse complement strand
CAGCAACGTTATGCTCAATTATCAGCTTATATGTCTTATGAAGAAGGCAAAAATACAGATCAAGTTAGAAATTTAATTCGTCGAGATTTTCCTAATTTGATTCATGCTGTTAATAATGCTTTGGAGGCTAAAGTAACTTGGGCTCCACAGTTTGTAAAAAATTTAAATTTATATTTAACCGTATTTGGGTTTGAACAAGATAAGGAATTACTAACGAAAAAAGCTGAAGCAATGCTAAAAAAATGATTATATGTTGAGTTCTCATAAACTGTAAGCACAATTGAAAAACTGATATTTAGCTCAATTTTATAGGTTAAGTTATATATCGAGGAAAAAATATGGGAAATCCAATCCCTAGAAAACAAATTAATGAACATATCGTAGAAATCGTCAGTGATTCGGGAGAAGGAGCTCAAAAAGCTGGTCAAACTTTTGGTAATATTAGTGCTAAAATGGGGAATGGAGTTTGGACTGTTGAAATTATTCCGGCTGAAATTAAACCACCAGCACGTTCCCCAGCAGGAGCTAGTGGAATTAGAATTCGGGTTGGTTCTCAATATATTACCAATATGGGTGATGCTGCTGACATTGTGGTAGCACTGAATGAACAAGTATTATATTCTCGTATTGCAACTCATGCTTATAAAAAAGGTACAGTTATTTTGCTGGAAAGCAAATGGCTTACCGATCCAAATCCTAAAATAGTCGAACAATATAAAACAGCATTACAAGAATTCCGTGACAACGGTCTAATCGTACATGAAATCCAAATGGAAAAAGAGTGTTTAAAATACACTCCAAAACCACGTTTAGGTAAAAACATGTTTGTATTGGGTATGATATGTAATATTTATGATCGTGATGTCAAAAAAGCCTATCATGAAATTGAAAATACCTTTATCCATAAAGGTGTAAAAGTAATTGAATTAAATCAACAATTATTTCAAGCTGGTTATGATTTTGCTGAAAATAATTTGGAGTTTCATTATAATATTCCGCCTTGGCAAACTGAAGATTCTAAAAATAAACTGATAGTTACCAATGGTAATCAGGCGTTGGGCTTAGGAATTATGGCTTCTGGTATGGATATGGTAGCAATGTATCCAATAACTCCAGCAACTTCTGCTTCCCATTATTTGGCTGAAGTTTATCACACTGTTGGCGGTTTTGTCCATCAGGCTGAAGATGAAATTGCCGCAGTTGGATTTGCTATCGGTTCTTCATTCGCTGGCAAAACAGCTTGCACTATCACATCTGGTCCTGGTTTGGCCTTAAAAACTGAGTTTTTAGCTTTGGCAGTAATGGCCGAAATTCCATTAGTTGTTTGTTTGGTGCAACGTGGTGGTCCTTCCACTGGTTTACCCACCAAAGTAGAACAAGGTGATTTATTAGCGGCATTATATGGTGAACCTGGTGATGCTCCAAAAATTGTAATTGCAGCCGCAACTATCGAAGAATGCTTACATTTTGTAATTATGGCTCGTAAATTAGCCGAAGCTTTCCGTAGCCCAGTTATTTTATTGACCGATGCTAACTTAGCTACTGGAGTACAACCTTACCCACGTCCTGAAGCAAAAGCAGAATGGTTAGCTTCTCCTATCGATCAGTCGAATTGGGATAAAGATATGCCGGCTTATAATTGGGATGAAAAAACTGGATTATCAGCACGACCTATTGTTGGTCAGGTTGATGGTCAATACGTGCTTACTGGATTAGCTCATACTAATAGAAGTAAAGTTGCTTATGATCGTGAGTCTAATCAACGTGGTTGTGAGATGCGAAGTCGTAAATTAGCTACCCTTTGCAGTACTTTGAAACCGCCTAAAATAAATGGTGAAGCAGAAGGTGATTTATTAGTAGTCGGTTGGGGATCAACCTTGGGAGCAATTGAAGAAGCAATCAGTAAATTACAAGCTGAAGGCTATAGAGTGTCTTCCATTCATTTACGTTTTTTATCACCATTAGAACCTGGCCTAAAAGCTATATTTGCTAAATTTACTAATGTGTTAACGATAGAAATAAATTACAGTGATAAAGCTGACGCTCCTTTCATTACTCCAGACAATAGACGTTATAGTCAATTGGCTACTATTTTGAGAGCTCAGACTTTAGTGGATATTGATTGTTGGTCAAATGTGCATGGGCAACCGATGCAGCCTGGATTAATTTATGAAGAATTGCTTAGTCGTCTCAACCAAGGAGCAGAATAAATGTTTGGTTTAAAATCAGATTGGTCTCTTGACATTAAAACTCGTTATTTTTCTTTAGGCGATTATGCTGGTGGTGAAGCTCGTTGGTGTCCTGGCTGTGGAGATCATGGCATACTTACTGTGGTACAAAGAATTTGTCGAGATAAACAAATTTCACCAGAAAAAACAGTAGCTGTATCCGGTATCGGTTGTTCTAGCCGTTTACCACATTATATGGGAACTTATGGCTTTCATGGTCTGCATGGTAGGGCATTACCGTTGGCATGTGGAATTAAATCTAGGCGACCTGAATTAGACATTTGGGTAGCTACTGGAGATGGTGATTGTTATTCTATTGGAGCTGGACATTGGATTCATGCAGTGCGTTACAATATGAATATGACCGTATTAGTATTCGATAATAGTGTCTATGGTCTGACTAAAAAACAAACTTCTCCAACTACTCCAATAGGTTATAAAACTAATACTCATCCAGAAGGAGCTGTATTAGAAGCCCATAATCCTCTTACGACAACTTTGGGTATTGCTAATGTTTCCTTTGTAGCTCAAACAGTTGACTGGAATCCAAACCATCTCTATGCAACTATTAAAGCAGCTCATGATCATAAAGGTTTTAGTTTAGTTAATATCATTCAACGTTGTCCAGTTTTTTTGCCAAATTTCTTTCAAGATTATCAAGACGATCCAGGTAAAATATTGTTATTGACTCACGAAAAAGGTATTCCACTGGAAGATAAATTTGCTCGGTTATTTCCTAACCAAAAGGAACATGATCCGGCTAATATGGTAGATGCTTATGATATTGCTTCAGCACAAAATTCATTGCCAATTGGTCTGTTATACCATAATCCGGCAGTACCTTGTTATGAAGATATCTCTAGTGCAGGTAAAGATATAGGTATGGAAGAAAAGTTAGCTGGAATTGAAAAGGCCTTTGATCAGTTTGCAATTTGATCTTACTGATTTCTCATAATCCTCAATTCCATTAAGTTAAGAAAATTGATCATAACCGGATTACCCTATGTTATGTAGGGGACGGTTGTTCTTAACTTAATCGTGAAATGCAATCCCTCCACCTTTTTTAATAGACTGTTAAAATCCATGAGCAAACCCTTCCAACTTCAATCTAAATTTGTACCCAAAGGTGATCAACCACAAGCTATTAAACAATTATTAGCTGGCTTAAAAAATAGTTATAAACATCAGATTTTGTTGGGAGTAACTGGTTCTGGTAAAACATTTACTATGGCTAATGTTATTCAAGCAAAGCAAGTTCCAACTTTGATTTTAGCTCCTAATAAGACTTTAGCTGCTCAATTATATAGTGAAATGCGAGATTTTTTTCCTCATAATGCAGTGGAATATTTTGTGTCTTATTATGATTATTATCAGCCAGAGGCTTATATGCCAGCATCGGATACTTATATAGAAAAAGATTCTTCTATCAATGAACATATTGATCAGATGCGGCTGTCAGCGACCAAAGCAATGTTAGAACGTAAAGATGCGATTATAATAGCATCAGTATCTGCCATTTATGGATTGGGGGATCCAGATTGGTATTTGCAGATGGTATTGCACTTGATTAAAGGTGAAGAAATTGGCCAACGTTTTATTATTCGTCGTTTGACTGAATTGCAATATACTCGGAATGAAACTGTATTAGAAAGAGGTAATTATCGAGTACGTGGAGAAATTATCGATATCTATCCTGCCGATTCAGATCGAGATGCAATTCGAGTAGAACTGTTTGATGATGAAATTGAAAATTTAAGTTATTTTGATCCATTAACAGGTAAAATTTTACGACGTGTAACACGTTTAACTATTTACCCTAAAAGCCATTATGTTACTCCTCGTCATGTTTTATTAAAAGCTATTGATAATATTAAAATAGAATTACAAACTAGTTTAAAAAAGTTATATGCTAAACATAAATTAGTAGAAGCTCAACGTTTAGAACAACGAACTATGTTTGATTTAGAAATGATAATGGAGATTGGCTATTGTTCTGGAATTGAAAATTATTCTCGCTATTTATCTCAACGAGAAGCTGGCGAACCCCCACCAACTTTATTTGATTATTTACCAGAAAATGCTTTGCTAATAATTGATGAAAGTCATGTTACAGTACCACAAATTGGTGCTATGTATAAAGGCGATTATTCACGTAAGAAGACTTTAGTTAATTATGGTTTTCGTTTACCATCAGCATTAGATAATAGACCATTAACTTTTGCAGAATTTGAACGACTTGCTCCGCAAATAATATTTGTTTCTGCTACACCAGGTCATTATGAATATCAACATGCCAATGATATTATTGAACAGGTAGTACGTCCAACTGGTTTAATTGATCCATCGATTGAAATTAGACCAGTTGCTACACAGGTTGATGATGCTTTATCTGAAATTAATAAGCGAATACAACAAGATGAACGAATTTTAATCACTACTTTGACTAAACGAATGGCGGAAGATTTAACTGAATATTTAGTTGAACATGGAGTGAAAACACGTTATTTACACTCAGATATTGCTACGATAGAAAGAGTGGAAATTATTCATGATTTACGGATTGGAGTTTTTGATGTATTAGTTGGAATTAATTTATTGCGAGAAGGTTTAGACATGCCTGAAGTGTCTTTAGTAATGATATTTGATGCGGATAAATCAGGTTTTTTACGTTCAGAACGTTCTTTGATTCAAACAGTTGGAAGAGCTGCTCGGCATATTAATGGCCAAGCTATTTTTTATGCTGATGTGGTAACTACCGCAATGCAGAAAGCTATTGATGAAACTAATAGAAGACGTATTAAACAGCAAGCTCATAATAAAAAATTCAATATAATTCCACTGGGAGTAACCAAGGCAATTAGCAATATTTTAGATATGGAGCAAGCTACTGGAATACATGAGCCTAAAATTGCAGAAGAACAAGCTAATTATGCTAGTTTATCTCCAAAAAAATTAGACTTAAAAATTAAACAATTAGAAAAAGAGATGTATCAACATGCCGAAAATCTCGAGTTTGAAGAAGCAGCTAAATTACGAGATAAAATAAGTAGGTTACAGAAGTAATTTATGTAGCCGTATTAATGCCGAGACAGAGCCTCGACATTATTAACTTAAAATGGCCCTAAGATTTGTTTTCGGCGATTCCATCTTACTACTTGATGTGGTCTCCAAATATACTTGATTGGCACTGATAAAATATGTACTAAACGAGTAAATGGCAACAAGAATAATAAGAAAAATGCGTTTAAAATATGGATTTGGACAGTTAATGGTAAGTTATTTACTAAAGTAACATCTGGTCTAAGTTCAAAAATTGACCATAAATAAGGCACTGCAAAACCTGAGTACCATGATGATCCCCAACGATAAAATATGGCCGTCAATACTCCAGTAAGAACTTGAGTAAATAGAGATATATATAATATTTTATCCATGTTAGAAGTTGCAACTTTTAATCTGGAACTGGAAAAACGACGAATTATTAATAATATTAATCCAACTAGCGCCATCAAACCTAATACAAATCCAGTAGTTTCTAAAATATACAAACGTAGTGGTTCCATATTCCACCATAAAATACTGCTAGGAATTAAAAAACCCACTAAATGAGCTGTTAATATTCCTAAGATACCATAATGCCAAGTAATCGAACCCCAAAATAACTTTCGATTTTCTAAAAACTGTGAAGATAAACTGGAATAAGAAAATTTATCTGTAACATAACGCCAAGTAGTTGCTACAATGGCAATAATAATACACATGTAAGGGAAAACCCCAAACATAAAATCACTAAATGTCATTATTATCTTCCTTTAAAAATATGGTTAAGGACAAGTGAAACCGCTCTAAGTACTGGCATATAAGGGTTAAGTGAATCGTCTTCAAAATTGCTATTCATTTTTGCAAACACTGGAATTAAACAGTCTTTCAATAAATCATTTGCAAAATTAGAATCGGTTGAACTCACAAACCGGAATAAAACTGGAATATGGTCTGAAAGTTCT
>DRQV01000290.1 GCA_011371325.1 Thioploca sp. | reverse complement strand
TCTAAATAAATTTTTTCACTGCCATCACTGCGTAAAGCTAAATTGAAATCTTTCAATATCAAACCTAATTCTGGTAATTCAGTAGCGACATCAATAATTTGAATCTTACCTTGGATTTTAGGTTTATCCAATAAACCAGCCACAGTTAAATTTATCCCAACTTGACCTTTAGTATTTTCCGCTTGTGGCACAAAAGTTGGCAAAATATCTAAATCTCCAAATTTAGCAGTTAAATTAGCTTTAATTGGCTGTTTACTTTTAGGTGGAATATGAGTCAATTTAGGCATTTTGATTTTGCCATTGATATTGCTACGATTTAGCATTTTTAACTTGAGTCCACCATTGAGGCCTTTATTATTGATTTTTAAGTTTAAATCACCGCCAGCAAATTTTAATTGTTCCACTTTATCATCAGTTGTTATAGAAAATATTCCCGGAGCAATTTTTATATCAACGGTTGAATTTATTTTACCATCCGGCCGCAAAGTAGTTTGCAAACCACCGTTAATAGCTCCATTTTTTATCTTCATATCTTCTGGTAAAAATGCCTGCAACAATTCCAAAGATAACTTCTTAATATCAACTTTTAATTTACTACCAGATTTACCTGACCAATCAACTTCAGTACATAATTTACCAGTAGTTTTAGTATTTTGTAAACAAGTTTTAGCCAATTTAACCTGTTCTGCTGATAATAGAAGTTTACTTGGTTTGCTGAGTTCCCAATTATCCGCTTTTTCAGTATTTAAATTAATCTGTTGTAACTTACCTTGCCAATTTGACATCTGTTTTAAACCACCTTTCAATTGCAACATAAAATCGTCGGTTGGCATATCTAAATTGGCGGTAATCGTATGTTTGGGTAAACTACCATTACCTTGCAATTTAATACTATTAATCTGAGTAGTTCCAGCTGCTAAATTAGTAGCAATAATATCTAAAAATAGCTTTTGAGAACCTTTCAAATTTACATCCACAGCAGTAGTCAATTTTTGTAAATTATTTTGTTGAAACACTATAGAATTAGCTTTTAATTGAGCTTTCACATGGGGTAAATTTAATGGTCCAGTCAAACTACCTTTACCAACAATACTGCCTTTCGCATCTGGTAAAAAAGCTTGCAAGTCAGGAGCATTAATTTCCCAAGTTAGATTAGATTTATCTCCCAAACGACCTTTGGCAGTAAGATAAGCCTTGCCAGAATTAAAGTTTAATTTATTGATTTTATAGATATTGCCATCAATATTAATATCAGTTTCTAAATTAAGTAGATAGTCACGTAATTTCCCATCTAATTGGTTAATTTGTAGTTGAGTGGTAAGCTTTTTACCCATATTACCTTGGGTCTGAATATTCATAGCTAAATCACCTGGCCAGTCTTGCCACTGTTCACCTGGATTTAAATTTTCACCTTGCAGAGTAAATTGCCAGTTTAACTTAGGTTGCCACTGCAATTGTCCGGATAAATCCAATATCCCTTGTAAAATATCACCTTGTAAACTACTTAACTTAAAGCTTTTATCATCCCCATAACCCATAGCTTGCCATCGACCGGCTGGAATATCCTTGCCTTTCAATTCAGTATCCAATTGCACCTGATAAGACTTAATCCCACCTTCAATACTGAAAGCTCCCGTCTTACTCTGGACTATCTCTCCATCATTCAGAGGCCATTGTAAATCCTGCCAATTCAGAACTGCGGTTATAATTTCACCATCAGTAGTACCAGAACCAGTTACAGAAAGCTCCATACCGGTTTGAGGAATCGATATATCTAATTGATTTATTTGAAAGTTATCTCCTTCCAAACCGGCTTTTAAATTGGTATTCAGATTTAACCCTTGCGGCCAATCTGGCCATACTTCTTGTAAAGCAATTTTATCCATATTCAAATTTAATTGAGCCGCTAAAGTAGGTTGCCAGTTTACTTCACCGTCAGCAGTTATCATTCCCTGCAAAGTTTTGGTATTCAAGGAATTTATTATAAAATGTTCTAAATCACCCTGTCCAGACAGCTTAATTTTACTTGTTGGAATCTGCTGGCCATCAACTTGAGTGGTTATATTTAATTTATAATCTTCAGTATTTCCAACTAATTTAAGTTTACCAACTTTGCTAGTAACTAGTAAATTTTTGCCAACCAAAGGCCATTGCAAAGCTTTCCAGTTTAACGTTGCATCAAAACTAGGAATCTCTCCCAATTTACCAGTAGCAATTAAACTTAGTAGGGGCAATCCTTCATAGTTGCCATTTAGTTTTTTAGGCAAAGGTAACCACAAGGGATTACCTCTACTGATTGCTAGTTTAAACTTATCTCCATCCAAATTAGCTACCAATTTAGTATCCAAACGTAATTTAGTTGGCCAATCTTTCCAAACTTCTTTTAAATTAAGCTTTTTAACATCAAGATTTAGTTGAGCTATCAATTTAGCTTGCCAATCAACTTTACCAGTAATATCAATATTGCCTTTTAGTAATTTACTGTGTAGAGTTTTGAGGTTAAACTGTTGTAAGTTACCCTGTCCAAGCAAACTAATATGAGTACTAGGAACTTGTTGTCCATCAATTTGAGTAGTGAGTTTAACTTTATAATCTTCGGTAGTCCCAAATACATGCACCTGTCCGGTCTTACTAGTTACCATAGATTTTTTACCAACTAATGGCCATTGTAATTTCTGCCAAGCTAAAGTTGCATCAAAACTAGGAATTTTGCCAAGCTTACCAGTGGCAATTAAACTTAGTAGGGGTAATCCTTCATGATTACCTTTTAGATTTTTAGGCAAAGGTAGCCACAAGGGATTATCCCTACTGATTGCTAGTTTAAATTTTTCGCCGTCCAAATTAGCTGCCAATTTAGTATCCAAACGTAATTTAGTTGGCCAATCTTGCCATATTTCCTTCAAGTTTAATTTTTCCACTGCTAGGTTTAAATTCCCGACTAGCTTAGGTTGCCAACTAATTTCCCCAATTGTATTTATCTCTCCTTCCAATAGTTTAGTCTTTAATGATTCGAGTTTAAACTGTTGTAAATCACCATTTCCCTGCAAAGTTATTTGACTAGGTGGAATCTGTCCGCCAGCTACTTGTGTAGCCATTTTAATTTGATAGTTTTGCATCGTGCCGGAAATATCTATTTGACCTTGCTTACTATTTACTAATTCTGTCCCAATCAACGGCCATTGCAAACCTTCCCAATTCAAAGTAGCAATTTCTAATTGAGAATTATCACCAGCAATCAAACCAGCCGCTTGTAAGTAAATCCCTGTTTTAGTTTGCGGAATATTGATAGCTAAATTATCAATTTGGAATGTATCTCCATCTAATTTTGCTTGTAATTTAGTATCGATTGTTAACTCGTCAGGCCAATCGGGCCAAAAATCCTTAATCGAAATAGCTTGCAAATCAAGTTCTACGTGTCCTAACATTTTAGGTAGCCAACTAAATTGTCCTTTTACATCCAATAAGCCTTCCAATAATTCAGAATGTAAAGTAGTTATAGTAACTTGCTGTTGATTACCTTGACCAGTAATTCGCCAATTGCTCTTAGGAATTTGTTGCCCATCAACTTTAGTTCGTAAGGTAAAATTATAATCATCTAAACCACCAGTTACAGTAATATTACCTTGTTGACTAATAACCATTTTTTGTGAAATATCTAATGGCCAATAAATCTCTTGCCAAGTTAGCTTTGCATCTAAATTTAACTCACCAATTAAATCAGTCACAGTAGTTTGTAAATCAATAGCTAACGGTTCACTAACATGATGAATTAAAGTCATTTTTTCCATATCACCAGTTATTTCTCCTCGGCCAGCCACTTTAAAATCTGGTAAGTTAGCATTCCAATTTAAATCTAACTGAACGGTATGTGGCTTGATAAAACCAACTTCACCAGCAAGTTTAAGGTTAAATAATGGTGCGGTAATTTGAAAATTTTGTAGTATTAAATGGTCGCTAGTTTGAGATTGTAAATTAATATTATCAATTATAAATGCTTCAGCATCAGCTGTTTGGATAGAAATATGATTGATTTGAATGTCATCTAATGCAATTTTTACCGGTAATTTTATATCGGGAATTTTCAATGGAGCTGATTCTTGCTCTGGTTGTTCTGTAACTGGTTCAGATTTGGGTAAATGTACTTCTATGTTATTGATATGCAATTGTTCTAAATGGATTTTAACAGATAATAAAGCTCCGGCATCCCAATCAAATATAAATGATTCAATTTTAGCTGTAGTTTCTCCATCTTGATAGGAAAGGTTGTTAAAGCTAACTCGATCAATTATACGACCTTCTAATTTAGCAATTTTTAATTCGCCTGGAGCAAAGTTTTGAGCTTGTGTGCCGATAAATTGTAAGCCTGATTCAGTGCTGACTAACCAAGCTATTATGGCTATAATAATGATTAGTAAAAATAATATTGTTAATAATGAATATTTTAGGAAGCGTCGCATAATTTATTATTAATTTGGTATGGGGAAGGACTATTATAGTTGAATAAAAGCTAAAATGGAAGGTAATATGTATGTGTAATTATAATAGCTTTTGTAACTATTTTTTTAGTAAAAAATTCTAATTAATATTTTAATGAGCTTGATCCCAATTATCTCCAATTCCAATTTTAACTAACAATGGAACTCGTAATTTAGTAACTTGAGTCATAGCTTCGATGATCAATTTTTGGGCTAGTTCCATATCATTTTCAGCAATTTCAAATACTAATTCATCATGAACCTGCATTAGTAATTTAATATCTAAATTATTGGTTTGAATTCGTTTATCTACGGTAATCATTGCTAATTTAATTAAATCAGCTGCTGTGCCTTGCATTGGAGCATTAATAGCAGTACGTTCAGCCGCTTGCCGACGTGGATGATTACGGGATTTAATTTCGGGAATATATAACCTCCGCCCAAAAATAGTTTCCACATATCCTTGCTGTCTAGCTAATTCTTTTGTTTCATTCATATAGTTTTCAACTTCAGGATAACGAGCAAAATAAGCATCAATATAAGCTTTAGCTTCTGATCGTTTTATACTTAATTGTTTAGCTAATCCAAAAGCTTGCATGCCATAAATTAGTCCAAAATTAACTGCTTTAGCATTGCGACGTTGTTCAGTAGTTACTTTATCAATTGGAACGTCAAATACTTGAGATGCAGTAGCACGATGAATATCTTCATTGCTAGAAAAAGCTTTGAGTAAGCTATCATCTTTGGATAAATGTGCCATGATCCGTAATTCAATCTGTGAATAGTCAGCAGCTAATAATTTGTAACCGGTTGGTGCGATAAAAGCTTGCCGAATTCGTCTTCCTTCAGCATGGCGAATTGGAATATTTTGCAAATTTGGTTTGGTGGAAGATAAACGTCCTGTACTGGTGACAGCTTGTTGATAGGAAGTATGTACTCGCCCAGTTGTAGGATTAATTTGTTTAGCTAAACTATCGGTATAAGTTGATTTTAATTTACTTAAGCTACGATATTCTAAAATTAGTTTAGGCAATGGATAATCAAGAGCTAATTCTTCTAACACATCTACTGCTGTTGAAGGATCTTTTTTGGGAGTTCTTTTTAAAATCGGTAATTGTAGTTTATCGAATAATATAACTTGCAATTGCTTAGGAGAATTAAGATTAAATTCTTCACCTGCAATTGTATATACTTGTTGTTCAAGATGTTGTAATCTATTAGTTAATTCAGCACTATGTTTATGTAGTAAATTTGCATCAATTTGAATCCCATTTCTTTCCATTTTGGTTAGGATTGATACAAGTGGTAACTCTATGTTATGTAGGACATAATTAAGCTTGGTAATTGCTGTCAATTGAGGATATAATTTTTGGTGCAATTGCAAGGTAATGTCCGCATCTTCAGCAGCATATGGAGCGGCATGTTCTATATTTACTTGATTAAAAGTTAATTGTTTTTTACCTTTCCCAGCAACTTCTGCAAATTTAATCGTAGCAAGATTGAGATGTTTTTCAGCTAAAGCGTCCATATTATGTTGCGAAGTGCTATCTAACACATAGGATTCTAACATGGTATCAGAAGCAATGCCTTGTAAATTTATGCCATGATTAGCCAATACATGAGTATCATATTTGATATTTTGACCAACTTTTAATTGCTGTGGATTTTCCAATAATGGTTGTAAAGCTTGCAGAACTTTATCTAAAGATAATTGCTTGGGAACTCCTAAATAATCATGAGTTAGCGGTATATAAGCAGCTTCTCCAGCTTGGACAGCAAATGAGATTCCTACAATCCTAGCTTGCAAATAATTTAAACTAGTAGTTTCAGTATCAAATGCAAATAATTCAGCTTTAGTCAATCGTTGTAGCCATAGTTCTAATTGTGATTGTAACAATATAGTTTCATATTTTGGAACTGGAGTTTTATTGACTGAAATATTCTCAATTTTAGGCAGCTCTGCCAACCATTTTTTAAAGCCGAGTTTACTATATAATTCATGTAATTTATTTAAATCGGGAGGGTTTAATTTTAATTCTAAATTTGCTAAAGTTACATCAGTTTTTATAGTTAATAGTTGTCGAGTTAAGGATAAATTTGGAATAGCTGTCCGTAAATTTTCTCCAACTTTGCCTGTAATTTTATTGGCATTATTTATTATATTTTCTAAATTTCCGTAAGTAGTCAGCCATTTTACTGCTGTTTTAGGCCCAACTTTATTAACCCCTGGTACGTTATCTACATTATCACCAATTAAAGTAAGATAGTCAATAATTAAATTGGGGGGAATGCCAAATTTAGTTTCTATTTCTTGAACATCAAATTTGGTATTTTTCATGCTATCTATAATGGTAATAGAATCGTTTACTAACTGAGCAAAATCCTTATCACCAGTAAATATTAAGCTTGGTTTACCATTCTCCTCAGCTTGTTTGGCTAAAGTTCCAATCACATCATCAGCTTCCACTCCTTCGATCTGCACAACTGGAAATCCTAAAGCTGTAACAATCTCCAATACAAATGGAATCTGTGCCGCTAAATCATCATCCATAGGAGGACGATTAGCTTTATAAGCTGGATATAAATCATTCCGAAAAGTTTTTCCTTTAGCATCAAATACTAATGCAATATATTCTGGTTGATATTTTTGCAATATATTTTTAAGCATATTGGTTATGCCAAAAATTGCTCCAGTGGGAAATCCAGCCGAATTTTTAAGATTTGGAGTAGCGTGGAAAGCTCGATGTAAGTAATTAGAACCATCGATTAGGATTAAATTATTATTCATTGATATATGAATTTCAGAGTTTTAGATTAATATTGCGAACCTAAAAATATTGAATCATTAGAACTTTACTGCTAATTGCAAAATTACTGAATTAGAATCTTTACCAGTTCCACCATCATCTTCACTATAATCTTTATTTAATGCATATTCTAAAGATAAACTGGTATTAGTATAAATTTCGGTGGACAGTATACCAATAATACGACTTTCCGGTAATTGTAATGCCAGAGCTTCTTCAGTAACTTGATAACCAATGGCAACAGTAGTATTGTAACCAGCTAAATTAAAATTTAAACCAATCTCTGTATCATAAGCATGTATTTTAGCCCCAGTTCCATTAAAAGCTATATGTTTAGACTTGAAGTTATCTAATGCCGCAATATATTCGCCCATAAAGCTAAATGTGCCATAACTAAAATTTACATAAACATTAGTTGCATCGATATAATCGTAATCAACCGTATTTGTTAAAAAACCTTCTAAACTATCAGCATCACCAATGTCACTTATATAACCAATACCCATGTCAAAAGATTTTGGTGTTGAATTTTTATTATGTTTATTAATATTATAATAAGGCTTAGTTAGCAAACTAAAACCAAGGTTCAAACCATAATGATCGATAGTATTTCTAGCATTATTAATTCCATTAAAACCATATATTGAACCATAAACCCCACCATTTTTAATTCCTAATTGAACAGCAGTCTCTCTTGTTTCAGCAAAATGTGTAAGACTATCAGAAACCATATGGGTAGAAAAATTTCCAAATGGTACATATAATTGTCCAGCTTTTAAATATAATGGTGAATTACTACTTAAAGTAAGATAAGCATTATCCACTTCTAATGGAGTAATATCTTCTTCATATTTAAAAGAAAGGGTTGTTTTGGCAAATTTATGTACCTGACCATCTATAGTAAAATTTATTTCATCTACTACAATATCACTGCTATCAACATCATTAAAATCATTATTATAACGAACTTCAGTTTGCACATAACCACTTACAGTAATTCCAGTAACTATATCTTTAGCCGATAATTCTCCAGCTAATAATACTTGAGAACTAGTTAAACTAATTAAAGTTGCAATTACAATAGGTTTCATTTTCAAGTTTATACGCTTATCCATTCATAAATTTCTAAATCAGAATTGACAACAGCCTTTACTACAAGTATTACCTTTAAGGTGCTACACCTTTACGTATCCAATATTCTAACATAACTCTCATAGTAATAGTAATTATTCAAATTTGACTACTGCCAAGTTTTAATAACTTGACAGCTTCTACGCATTTTAAGTATTTCTACCAGCAGCAATTTTTCGCATTTCTTGGTCTATGAAATACAAACCTTTATCTTCAGCAGCAAATAAACCAATCTTGTCTAAAATTGATTGAAACAAATGTTCCTCTTCATGTTGTTCAGCTACATACCATTGCAGAAAATTAAAAGTAGAAAAATCTTCTTCTTCCAATGCTTGTTTTACCAAAATACTTATGGATTTAGTAATTTTTTGTTCATGCTGGTGAGTTGCTTTAAATACATCTTGCACTGATTCCCAAGATGTTGGAGCTGCTGCTATTGCTCCCAATATAGGTAAGCTACCAGTTTCATGTACATAATTAAACAGTTTCTCCATATGACTTCTTTCTTCATCAGCATGTTGTTTCAAAAATTCAGCACAACCATCAAAACCTTTGTGTGAACACCAAGTACTCATTTGCAGATACATATTTGCTGAGTAAAATTCCAAATTGTTCATTTAACTTGTTAGTAAGTGTTTTTGATAACATAATTTATACTCCATTTTTCCAAGTTTTTTTCTTGCAATTCTGGCAATTACCAGAACAAGAGTGTTGTTGAGGAGTTTTATCCAATATTTTTACAGGTACATTGCTTACCCTTTCAGTCTTAATACATTTCATAAATATGTTTCCAAATAAATTCCGAAATTAATAAAAATAGTAAATAAAAATCATTCTCAATATCATTGTAATGATAATGATTCTCATTTGCAAGTTTTTTTTTATAATTTTTGAAAATTATGCAATTGAATAAATAATTTATTGATGTGATTTTTAACTTCGTAAGTTTATAACTCGTAATGTATATAAACGAAGTGTCATACACCAAAACATATTTAATGAGACAATTAATAAGGTGCATGACGCTTCGCTTATACACAAATTACATATGTTTTGTATACAGCTTACGAGTTATGGTTGCTAAACTATTGAAAGATACCGGTAAAATCATAAAACTTTATGAGATTGAGCCTTCATTTTTTAACTGGTTTCGCTTTGATACCTAGCATATCCCAAAAGTGATTTGCAAAAGTGCCGTGAGCAAAAGAAAAAATAAAAGCAATTATAACTGGAATGATAAAATACCAACCACCTTGTTGTGACCTATTCATTATATAATCTGACCAGTAGTATAATAAAAAATACAAGAATGCACTAAATATAGCTAATATAGCGGTTTGAACTACTGCTTTACCTTTGCCAGTTGTATTCATATCTACTTACCTTTTAAATTAAGTTCATAAAATACGATATTTATTTAATTTTTTTTCTACGCCTAAATCTTTTAACAGGAGCTACTACATTTCTATCTGCTAATAAATCTGTCCACCAATCTGCATATTTAGTTACCTGATTTTCGCCAGCCTTAGAACGCAGTAATAAAAAGTCATAACCAGCTCGAAATTGTGAATGCTCTAATAACTTTAAATTCTTTTTCTTAACTTTATTTTGTCGAGTCAAGCGTAATTGTAGCAACCAAATCTCTTGCATAGGTACGGTAATACGTCTTGGAATAGCTACTCGCTGCTGTGCATTTCTAGCCAATAATCTTTGACTAATTTCGATTAACTTTTCTTGTAAATTAACCCCTTTAACTGGTTTGTCTGGCAATTGACATAATAATGGTGGCCACAATAAAGCCGCTAATAAAAAAGCAGGAGTAACTGGTTTATCATTTTTAATCCGTTCATCTGTATCAAACATGACTTGTTCAATCAATTTCAATGAGATTGGATTTTCTAAACAAGCCGCAGTTTTAGGAAATAATTGTTGAAACAAACCATATTGACATAACAATTTAAATGACTTTACTGCATGGCCACTAAGAAATAATTTTAATACTTCTTCAAATAAGCGAGCTGGAGGTATATTAGCAAGTAAACCAGCTAATTTTGGAATTGGTTTTGCGGTCTCAGGGGCAATAGTGAATTCTAGTTTAGCAGCAAATCTAATTGCTCTTAACATACGTACCGGGTCTTCTTTATAACGTAAGACTGGATCACCAATTAACTTAATTATTCTAGCTTTTAAATCCTCTATACCATTAGCATAATCAATTAATGAAAAATCGCTTATATTATAATATATAGCATTAATGGTAAAGTCACGTCGACCAGCATCATTATCTACAGTACTGCCATAGACATTATCACGAATAATCTGCCCATTTTCAATTCTTCCTTCGCCTTTACCATCAACATGAGTAGCACGAAATGTAGCAACTTCAATAATTTCTCTATTAAAACGCACATGAGCCAATACAAATCGACGACCAATCAATCGACAACTATTAAATGAATTTTTAATTTGTTCTGGCAGTGCATTAGTAACAATATCAAAGTCTTTAGGAGTTCTTCCTAATAATACATCTCGCACCCCACCACCAACTAAAAATGCTTGATAACCAGATTTATGTAATTGGTATAAAACATTTAAAGCTGCTTGACTTATCTTATGGCGTGATAAATTATGTTTAGTACGTGGAATATAAGTTGGAGTTTTTTTAATCAAATTTTGCAAATTTAAATGACATAATTTGAGTGTAAGTTTTACACGTGAAAACACAAAGTTTGTCCTCAATAAGGTTAGGACATAAATTTTAAATCAGAGTAACATCCAATCGTTACAATGTAAAGTAGTAAAAAATTTTTTCTATAAAATATAAATATTATCATATTTATGCCTAAATATTCTGATATAATTATTTTTATTTATAATTTTTTTTATTGACTATTATTTTGTTAGGTTATATTTTTTTGGGTTTTTAAATAAGATTTAATATCTTAAAAGATGGATTTAATTTGTAACCATTTTTTAGCTTCAGATTCTAATTGTGAACCAATCTGTTCTAAAACTCTGGTGTGATAATTTTGTAACCAAGTGATTTCATCTATGGTTAATAAACTAAAATCGACCAAACTAAGATCAATTGGAACTAATGTCAAAGTTTCAAAGCCCAACTGGCTACCTTTTTCTACTACTAGAATCAAATTTTCAATCCGAATTCCAAAATCTCCTTCTTTATAATAACCAGGTTCATTAGATAAAATCATACCTGGTTGTAAAGCTATTTTATTTGGTTTGATAGATATACTTTGTGGCCCTTCATGTACAGAAAGAAAGCTACCAACACCATGTCCAGTACCATGATCATAATCCAGCCCAGCTTGCCATAACGCATGTCTAGCCAATATATCTAATTGCGAACCAGTAGTTCCTATTGGAAATTGACAAGTCGCTATACTTATATGCCCTTTCAGCACTAGAGTAAAACATTTTTTTTGTTCAGTAGTTGGTTGGTCAATAGCAATAGTTCTAGTTACATCAGTAGTTCCAGATAAATATTGGCCACCAGAATCTACTAAATATAATGAATGCAACCGTTTATTAGTCTGCTCAGTAGCTTGATAATGAACTATAGCAGCATTAGCACCAGTAGCAGAAATAGTATCAAAACTTAAATCACGTAGGTTATTATTTTCTCTACGTAATTTTTCTAATTGTTGAGCTGTTTGAATTTCATCTATAGCACCAGCTTTAGTATCTAACCAATGTAAAAATTTAGTTACTGCAATTCCATCCCATAAATGAGCTCGTTTAGCTCCTAAAATTTCGACTTTATTTTTACAAGCTTTTAGTAAAACACAAGGATCAGAATCTTTTATAATATTAGCAGCTGCCAGTTGGTTAATAATCCAAATAGCGGTTCGTTTTGGGTCTATCAACACTGATTTATCGGCTAATTTGCTTAATTTAGTTGCAAAAGAATCTAAAGAATAAATATTAATTTCACTACCTAAATGTTCTAATAACTTATCATCTATCTTACGTGGAACGATAAATAAGTTGGTCATTCCAGTAGCATACAGGATTGCAAAAGCCAGTGGTACTGGTACTCTAGGTATATCATTGCCACGGATATTTAGTAACCAAGCAATTGAATCTGAAGCAGTCAATACTGTAGCAAATAATTTTTTTCTAGTTAAAAATTCACTAATCCGTTTACGTTTAGATTGGCTAGTTTCCCCACTATATTTGAGAGAATGAGGTATGATTGATTTTACTGGAGGAGTTGGTTGATTTTGCCAAATTTTATCGATTGGATTATATTCACAAGCAATTAATAAACTGCCAGTAATTTTGGCAGAATATTGCAATGGTTCTAATTCTGCTGGAGTATGCAGCCAAGGATCATAACCTATTTTACTGGCTGGTTGTTGTAATAACCATTTATTGGGTGGGTAATGCCTTGAATTATAAGCTTTAAAATTCTTAGCTTGTTCCCGTACTACTAAAGTGTAACGTCCATCTACAAAAATTACTGATTCGCCACGATTTACAACTGCCAAACCAGCACTACCAGTAAATCCAGTTAGCCATTCTAAGCGTCGAGCGTGAGGTGGTAAATATTCGCTCTGATATTCATCGGCATGTGGAATTAAAAAACCATCTAAATCTAGCTTTTTCAATTCCAATTGAAGAGCTTGTAAACGAGCTAAATTCATAAATTATCACGTTTTAATTTAACAATAAACGATATACCAGTTGAATTCCTATTTTCCACTGTTAATGAACCACCTAACAATTCAATTATATTTTTCGCAGTTGCAGCAGCGGTACCAGGATATCTACCTGGAGTTATTCTGTGTTCTATAGTAGGTATTGTAAAAAAATCAGCTATTTCATCTTCTCTAATAATACGACCAGTAGCATGAATACCAATCACTATTTCATCTTGAAGCGGTTCACAAGAAAGCTCTATCAAGTTTTCATAACTAGAAAATTTTACTGCAACTTTCAAAATATCTGTTAAAGCATCGGCACACATTTTTTTCTGTTGCAAGTTATTTTTATCTGTTAAAGTAGCCGGGTTATCTCGCAGAGAATCTTGTTCTATATCATTATCTACAATAGTCATAGTGTCTAGCATTTCAGATTCTAAACTCTGTCTACCACATTTAGGCAATTTACCTATTTTAACATGTC
Source organism: Thioploca sp. (assembly GCA_011371325.1). Lineage (GTDB taxonomy): Bacteria > Pseudomonadota > Gammaproteobacteria > Beggiatoales > Beggiatoaceae > DRQV01. The sequence continues at coordinate 672 of DRQV01000290.1, read as the reverse complement.
TGGATTCAGCAAATTTAGTAGCTGAATTAATTGCTGTTTTTAAAATTTCCTGCACTGCTTTAATTTCAAAAACTAACATTACTGTAGTTGAATCAATTTGAGCTGATTGTCTAATTGTATCCATCAGTTCATTGACTTCTTCTAATGGAGTTTTAACTGTCTTTTTAAATAAATCTTGTATAGAACTATGAAATCCGTAATAGATTAGCTTAAGAGCATCTCCTTTGGCTTTAACTAAAGCTTCTAATTTTTCATTAGTTTCAGCAAGTTCTCTAGTTTTTTTCTGAACTTGTTCTTCTAATTTTAATTTAGCTTCTTCAATTTGTCGTCGATAATCTTCTTCTTTATCATGCCAAAATTTTCTTTCCAAACATGAGGTTATTTTGGCACGTAATAATACTGGTTTAAATGGTTTGGTTAGATAATCTTGAGCTCCCATTTTAATACAATTTACAGCACTATCTATGTCATCTAATGCCGTGATCATAATAACTGGAATATGTCGTAAGGCAACAGTATCTTCGATATGACTTAATACTTCATAACCATCTATATTCGGCATCATAATATCTAGTAAAACAAGATCAATATCCTGCTCTTTTAGTTTTTCAAAAGCAATCAACCCGTCTTCAGCTAAGATAGGTATATGCCCCTGTCTTTTTACTAAACGGG
>DRQV01000289.1 GCA_011371325.1 Thioploca sp. | reverse complement strand
TCACTGAAAACTTTTTATTGCCATTTTCTCATGATGAAGTTGTGCATGGTAAAGGTTCTATGCTTGCCAAAATGCAAGGCGATGAATGGCAAAAATTTGCTAATCTACGATTGCTTTACACTTATATGTTTACTCATCCAGGTAAAAAATTATTATTTATGGGAACTGAGTTTGGTCAAGGAGTTGAGTGGAACAGTGCGAATACTTTGGATTGGTATGTGTTGGAATATAAATACCATAAAGGTATGCAATTGCTAGTTAAAGATTTGAACAAATTGTATCATAATTCTGAAGCCTTATATAAATATGAATTTGAATGGCAAGGGTTTGAATGGATTGATTGTCATGATGCTGAACGATCAGTATTAGTTTATCTGCGTAAAAGTGATGATACGGAGATGGTAATTGCTGTTAATTTTACGCCAGTACCACGATATAGCTATCGAATTGGGGTATCTACCAAAGGAACTTATGAGGAAGTTTTAAATTCTGATGCTGGTTGTTATGGTGGTAGTAATGTAGGGAATGGCGCTATAATATTGGAAACTGAAGATAAACCTTGGACAGAACGACCTTATTCTATGTTAGTTGTTATACCTCCTTTAGCTGGTATTGTACTTAAATTAGTTAATAAACCAGTTATTGAGACTAAGCCATTAATAACTAATGATATAGAGAAAAATACTCCAAGGATTTCAAACCCATCTCAACGTAGCAAAAAGAACTCTAAAAAACATAAAAGATAATAAAATTATCATGTATAGTTTATAATTGTGAATTAGTGTTAGCTATTACTAATTCACAATTAATTAGATATTGATTAATAATTATTTCAAACACCTTATAGAATTATTAGTGAATATTACTAAGTATTTATCTCCATGTACTAACTAAAATTGGTATGTAGAATAATATTAAATAGGTTATTTTTATGATTAAGTATAAGTATTGGTTATTAATATTTATTTTTTCCTTAGTAACACAGTTACATGCTGATGATGATATGCAGGTCGAAAAAAAGCATGTCAGATTCGCTAATGGTGATAGTTATTATGGTGATTACGAAGGTCGGAAACGTAATGGTTACGGAATTTATATTTGGGCAAATGGAGATCGTTATAAAGGAGAATTTTTTGAGGGAAAGCGTGATGGTAGTGGAACATATATTTGGTCTAATAATGAATATTATAAAGGGGAATATGTAGATAATAAACGAGATGGTGAAGGTAGCTATTTTTGGACTAATGGTAAACGTTTTAAAGGTAGTTTTGCCGATGGAAGACGTGATGAAGGTAAATTAACGACATTAAGTTATACCATTAAAATTCCTAAAATTGAAATAAATATAAATACTAGGGGTAAACCAGCACCAGATCGTCCAACCTCAAAAGATAATGCCGAAAAATATGAATTAAAAATAGTTGCTAATGATGCTGAAAATAACTTTACAGAAGAACAATATGATAATTCCAATGAGGAAGAAATTCAGGAAGATAAGTTGCAAGCTAATTACGAATCAGTAGACGACTCAGAAGAAATAACTGACAATGTTGAAGGAGATACGTCTGCATCAGTTGCAACAAATCATGAAGATGATATATTATCTGATAAAGAACGAATTAATATTAATGAAGAATTAACTGATGATAATTTGGATGATATTAAAGAATCTTATTCTATATTGGCTGAGGTAGATGATAAGATAGTACCTGAAATCAAAAAGAATATTCAAGTTGAATCTGATAATAATTCTACAGATATTCAATCTGAAGCCATGTTAGCATCAGTAATTACTAGTGCAAAGTTTAAACAACCTTCAGTTCCTACTCAAATAGATACTCCAGATATTGACCCTGAAATAACGATTGCTAATAATGAATCTACGACTGGTCTTGTTGGTAAAGTAGAAGTAACTTGGCCAAATGGTGATTCTTATGATGGTGAGTATATTAATGGTGAACGTACTGGTAAAGGAATTTATACTTGGGCTAATGGAGATTATTATTTTGGTGATTTTGTAAAAGGTAAAAGACATGGAGTCGGTATTTACAAATGGAAAAATGGTGATAAATATATTGGTGAATATTTGAATGATAAACGTACTGGTGAGGGATTATATATTTGGACTAGCGGAGATCGATATCAAGGGGATTTTGACTCTGGTTTTCGCCATGGAAAAGGAACTTTGAAATGGGTTGATGGCGAATTATATGGTGGCGATTTTTTATATGGTAAACGCACTGGTAGAGGAATTTATATCTCCAGTGGTGGAGATCGTTATGAAGGTCAATTTAAAGATGGCAAACGTACTGGCAAAGGTTTTTTAATATCAGCCAATGGCAGTTTAAAAAAATTAGAATTTGAAGAAAATCCTTATCTTCTGCAAGAACTTCATTTTGATGAAGGTAAACTTGTATCTGCTACAGCTGAAGAAGTTGAGTTAGAAGAGTAAAATTTTACAAATTACTTAACGACAACTATAAATGTAAGATGTAATGAATTTGAATTGCATAAAAAAATTCGTAAATTCATTAGCATCCTACCATAAAATCCGTTTTAAGACATAAAAACTTACTGTTCCTGACTCATCGAATTAATAAACGTATTGGCTTCTGAAATAGAAACTTCCATTTCTTTAATCAGTAATGCTACATTAGATTGCACCGATACTACCTCATCCTCAATCGATGCAATTGCTCTAGCATTTAGATTATGTTTCAAAAACAAAACTTGATCCCTAAATGTGTTCAGTACTGGCTCAATTTTTTTCTCAACTTCTTTCATAACAGCAATTAATTTAGCATAACGAGTTTTGGTTTCAACTAACTTTTGTTGACTAATACGTCGCATATTATCATTAGAAAACTGTTTAATTTCTGTTTCCCATTCCCCAAATAAAGCTTTAGAAACAGCCTCCACAGATTCAATTCGATCTTGTACTTCTTCAGCCTTAGATTCACTACGTTTAAACGCTGCACTAAGTTGATCATATTTTTTCTGCAAGGCATCACCATCAAATTTTACTACAGAACTAAATTTTTCCAATGCAGATTTAAATTCCTTCTTTGCCGATTCCTGAGAATCCCGAGCTTTCTTAACATCACTAACTAGTAAATCACGTTTATGAACCCCAAATTTTTCCATAGTATAAATACGAGCTGTTTGACAACCAACTAAAAACAACATTGCAACTACAATAAATGTGACTGATAACTTATTTACAAACATAATTTAATCCTATTAATATTGATAGATTGACATCCGAATTTGTCCATCAGGCCAGAATTTAGAGCCTATAAAGTCGGAGAAATTTCCAATTGAATACAGAAATAGCAAAATAATTTATTTTTGAATTTAATTTAAGAATTAATTTGCTACACATTAAGCTATTGAAGTAATTGATTCATGTTCTTCAATTTTAAGAAAATCTTCTAAAGATTCCACAGTTTTCGGTCTTGAAAAAAGATAACCTTGTACATGATTACATTTAGCAGTTTTTAACATAGAAGCTTGGGTTTTATTTTCAACTCCTTCAGCAACAATATTTAAATTAAAAGCTTTACCTAACGCAATAACGGCATAGATAATTTGAGCAGATTTAGAAGAAATATCAATTTCTTGAATAAAACTTTTATCAATTTTTAACGCATCTATGGGGAATTTCTGCAAATAACTTAATGATGAATATCCAGTACCAAAATCATCTATATATAAAAGTACTTCTAAGTTTTTTAACTCATTCAGTAAAGCTAATGCTTTTTCCGGGTCTTGCATCATGGCTGTTTCTGTAATTTCAACTCGACAAGTTGGACCTTTAATATCATTTTTTTCAATAATATCCTGAATTTGACGTACCAGGCGTGGTTGCTTAAATTGAATTGGTGATACGTTAATATTCATGCCTAGGTTTGCATGATGTTGAAATTGAGTTTGCCAACGTTTTAATTGGTTGCAAGCAGTTTCAAAAACCCATAATCCTAATTCTTCAATTAAACCAGACTCTTCTGCTAATGGAATAAAGGCATCTGGAGGAATTAACCCTTTTTCTGGATGAATCCACCGAATTAAAGCTTCTAAACCTACAGTATTACGATTTTCTAATGAAATAATTGGTTGATAATATAAATGAAATTCTTCCCTATCTAAGGCTTTTCGCAAGTCTGTTTCCATTTTTAACATATTGATAACTTTGGTTCGCATACCTGGATGGAAAATTAAGAATTTACCCCTGCCTTGATTTTTAGCTTCATACATTGCGGTATCAGCATCTCGTAACATATCTCCAGCATTATTATATTTTAAATTACTTAACGAAATACCAATACTAGCTGTAGTGGTAAAAATTTCATTTTTTAATGTATAAGGTTTACATAATTGAGTTTGAATTATTTCAACCCGTTTTTTTAATGATTCATAGTTTACAATATTCATCAGCATAATAGCAAATTCATCACCACCAAAACGAGCGACAATATCATCGTCATTAATTGCATTTTGTAAACGTTGTGATAACTCACTAAGTAATTGATCTCCAATAAAATGCCCTAAACTATCATTAACTATTTTAAATCTATCTAAATCAACAAACAATACTGCAAAAGAAATATCTTTAGTAGCAATTAAATTGGTTAGATTTTTGGTTAAAATTTTAGTGAAAGCAGCTCTGTTCAACAAACCAGTTAGTTGATCATGGGTAGCATCATATCGTAATTTTTCTTCATTAAGTTTACGTTCAGTAATATCTTCTACCATACCTTCGTAATAACAAATTTTTCTATCATTGTCACGTACAACTCGTATTGTTTTATTTACCCAAATTATTCGGCCAGTTTTACAATTAGCTTGGTACTCAAAATCTGACAAATTAGAACGAGTTTCTAATAAAGTTAAAAACTCTGAATATCGTTTCGGATCAACGTACATTTTATTCTCATTAGTTTCAGCATAAACTTGTTCTGCTGATTCATAACCAAATATACGTACAAAAGCTGGATTAACACTTAAATAATGACCACTAGGACTACATTGAAAAATACCTTCAATCGAATTTTCAAAAATATCTCGATACTTCTTTTCCGCTTCTCGCCTAGCTTCTTCAGCAGATTTACGTTCAGTTATATCCTCAATCATATTAATGATAAAAGATTGAGTAGTATTACGAGCTATTGAGCTACTCTGATTAGTCCATATGATCGTACCATTTTTACAAATATAGCGTTTGTTAACCTGATAACTATCGTATTTACCAGCTAACATTTTTTCTAGCATAAACTGATCTTCGTGTACATCATCAGGATGAACCAAATCTTTTAAATATTTATGTTTTAATTCTTGTTCATGATATCTAAATAAAGCTTGTGACGCTCTATTGCTATCTAATATTTTTCCAGTTAAACTAGTTTGCAAAATACCAATTGCCGCTTCAGCAAAAACAGCTTGAAAACGTTGACGAGAAACATATAAATCTTTAGTCATCTGCTCTCTAATTTTAATTTCCTTATTTAAAGCTTGATTAGCAGAATAAAGGCTTTGGGTACGTTTAGAAACTAATTTATCAGCCCATTGAAATTGAACCAAAATTACATAAATATACCGTGATAAACCTAACGTAAATAGAAATCCCATTCCCAAAACTATCCAAGCATACCAAGTTTTATGAAAAGGAGCTTCAGATGTCTTGGAAAAGGTAATTTGCCACAAGCGACCTCCAATATCTAAATAGTCTTGCCATAATTCTTTGCTTGGATCATAATTAGAAGTTTTATACCAGATTGGAGAGTATAATTTGGGGATACTAGCATTGGCAGTTTTATCAAAAATTTGTAAAACTGCACTAGTTCGTTGTTTGCGGATTCGTAATACATTTTCAGCTAGACTGTTTAGTGAAACTACCCCAATAGCAAAACCAATTATGTCATGCTGTCGTTCTGCAACAGTGGAATGAGAAGAATCATTATTTTTATAAACTGGTATGAAAACATTTAATCCTAGCGTTTTTCCCGTATTAGTTAATATCTCAATTGCTCCACTAGCAGTAAATTGACCTGAATCACGAGCAGTTTCCAAAGCTTGTTTTAAAATTTTATTAGAACCAATATCATAATTTAATCTATTTATATAGTTGTTTTTAGATTCGGTAAATTTAACTGGATAATATATATCTTTCTGTTCTACTGCTTGTCTTTTATTTAATGGGGAAAGTTCCCAAAATATGCTTTCTTTTTCCGTCGTGACTAAAACCCATTCTAATGCCTTAATACCAGAGTGGGTAAGCAAATCATTTTTAACAAACTTAGTAAAATTTTGTTGATTGAAATAGTTATGTACATGGTATAAACCACGAATAGAATTTAAAATATTTTCTAAGGTAATAAAAGTTTGTTGTAATATACGTACATAATCATGTTGTTTTTTATGTATTTCAATAGCTTGTTTAGCTTCCCATTTATTTACATAAACAAAAGTTGTTAAAGATAGCCCTAATCCAATGATTATAACTAAAAATAGTGAAATATAAGTGTTTTTAATAGATATTTTATACAACATTTGCTATTATAATCATATCCAATTTTTAACAGCTAGTGTTAAATATTATGGAACTCTTTATGTTCCGAAGAAAATACATGTGAGTATAAATTAGCAATCCATTGTTTACCTTCTTGAGTGACACGTAAATAATGTAAAGCATTTTGAATATAACTACTTACAATACCCCAATAAAATGAAGGATATCTAACTCTTAAATCATAAGGAGAATAATAGCCTAACTGTTCATTTATCCCAGTTTCTTGAAATTCATAAAATAAGGTAGGTAATTTACGTAAATAATGTGGATCTGCTAGTTGACCAATTAAATCTGCCGCTCTTACTAAACCTGGATAAGAAGAAGT
>DRQV01000288.1 GCA_011371325.1 Thioploca sp. | reverse complement strand
TGATTTAAAAAAAATTGCTAGTGGTTTAGAAATAGGTAATTTAATTTTACAGGTTAAACATATTGATTTTACTGAAAATAATAATACAACTAATTTAAATAATTTACATTTAGTTACTGATGTTCAAGAACAAGGTGATATGATTAATTTTAATTTGCAAGCTAATACCGATCAGATAGAACTATCAGAAACCATTGGTTCAGGCTTGGGTAATATAGTACAAACCGGAAATATTAGTTTACATAATTTAGATACCGCATCTTTATTGATATTACAGAAAAAATTTCATAAATTACATGATAATCCAATGGCAGCATTCATTATGTTTGGTGCATTAATGGAAGTCGCTCCTAATCTTTTGGCTAAATCTCCAGAAATAAAGTTAAACCAATTACTAATAAAAACTGCAAAAGGTAATTTACAAGGAGATTTTAGAATTGGTTTAGATGGAAGCAAAGCTAAAAGATTACTTCTACCGGTTTTATTCAACGCTTTAACTGCTGAAGCTAATTTAACTATTAGTAAAAAATTATTGGAACAAGCTATGATAAATCATTTTCAGCAAACTATAGATAATAAAAAATCGCTTGAAGATGCAAAAGTTGCCGCAGAAGAACAGATTAAAACTTATTTAGCAAATAAGGTATTAGTTAAACTTGCTGATGATTATAAATTAATAGTTAATTTTAATAATGGTAAATTATTAGTTAATGGGCAGGAAATATCATTATCCGATTTAACTAATTGATAAAAAGTTATCATTAATAAAAGGAAAATTTATGACATTTGAAATAATTAGTACTCCTGATGCTCCAAAAGCAATAGGCACTTATTCACAAGCTGTTAAAGCAGGCAACACGGTTTATTTATCTGGGCAAATACCTTTGATTCCAGATACTATGGAACTTAACGATGGTGATATGAAATCTCAAATTCATCAAGTATTTAATAATTTACGGGCTGTTGCCCAAGCTGCTGGTAGCGATTTGGCTAATATTACTAAATTGAATATATTTCTTACTGATTTAAGTAATTTTGCATTAGTTAATGAAGTTATGGCGGAATATTTTCAACAGCCTTATCCAGCTCGAGCTGTAGTTGGAGTGGCTAGTTTACCAAAAGGTGTGCCTATAGAAATGGATGCAGTTTTGGTATTATAATGCTGAGGTTTATTTTATAGAAAAACTTGCGGTGAGAAATTTGACAATGGTAACAATTGATAGTTTGCATGGGGTCAATGATAAAATAATAGAACAGTTAAATAAACTTAACATATATACCATTGATGATATGTTATTCTATTTACCATTGCGGTATGAAGACCGAACTAAGATCAAGCGATTGGCTGAGTTGCAAGTTGGGGATAATACCATGGTTGAAGGAACTATTCAGGCAGCAGAAGTAAAATATGGAAAAAAACGTTCTTTAATCTGTATATTAGAAGATGACACTGGTACTATAATGTTACGTTTTTTTCATTTCTATCCGGCTTTACGTGAAGCATTGAAACCAGGAACTAAGTTAAGATGTTTTGGTGAAGTTAGGCAAGGTTATCATTGTTTAGAATTAGTTCATCCCCAATACGAACTGTTAGATTACTCTAATTCAGTTCCAGATTTAGCAGAGCATTTAACCCCCATATACCGTACTAGTAGTAAGTTAAATCAAACAGTTTTTCATTCTCTAATTGATCAAATATTTGCGAAATATGAAATAATTGATTATATTCCTGAAGCTTTACGTTTTAAATTAAACTTAATGCCTTTACGAGAAGCTGTCCAAATTTTACATCACCCCACATCAGAAATTGCCGCAACCTTAACCGATGAAAAACATCCAGCTAAAATTCGATTAGCATTTGAAGAATTATTAGCTCATCATATGAGTATATATAGTTTACGAGCTAATTTAAATAAATATAATGCTGCTAAACTGGATAATGCTGGAACATTAGTACAAGCCTTATTAGCTCAATTATCATTTAAACTAACTGCTGCTCAAAAGTCGGTAATAACAGAGATAACTAATGATTTACGTTCTGCTAATCCAATGCAACGTTTATTACAAGGAGATGTTGGTTCTGGTAAAACCATAGTTGCCGCTATCAGTGCTTTACAAGCTATTGAATCCGGTTATCAAGTAGCCATTATGGCTCCCACCGAATTGTTATCTGAACAACATACTCGTACTTTTACTCAGTGGTTGGAACCATTGGATATTAAAGTTACCTGGTTAACTAGTAGTTTGACTAAGAAAAAACGAGAACAAACATTAGCAACCATATTATCTGGTGAAGTAGCTTTAATTATCGGTACTCATGCCTTATTTCAGAAAGATGTAGAATTTCATAAATTGGGATTGATAATAGTTGACGAACAACATAAATTTGGAGTACATCAACGGCTAGCTTTACGCAATAAAGGCAATCAAGCTGGAATTTATCCACATCAATTAATCATGACCGCAACTCCAATTCCACGTACTCTAGCTATGACTGCTTATGCTGATTTAGATACTTCTATCATTGATGAATTACCGCCAGGTCGAACTCCAGTTACTACTGTTGTAATGCCTAATACTCGGCGAGATGAGGTGATTGCACGTATTAAGAATGTTTGTACTAATGAAGCAAGACAAGCTTATTGGGTTTGTCCATTAATTGAAGAATCAGAAACGTTACAATTGCAAGCTGCTGAAGAAACTGCTATTAAATTGCAAAAATCTTTACCAGAATTAAAGATTGGATTAGTACATAGTCGTATGAAATCTAAAGAAAAAGAACAAGTTATGGATGCTTTTATAGCTAAAGAACTCCATTTATTAGTAGCAACCACAGTAATTGAAGTTGGAGTTGACGTGCCTAATTCTAGTTTAATGATTATCGAAAATGCTGAACGTTTAGGTTTAGCTCAATTACACCAATTAAGAGGACGAGTTGGGCGTGGAGCTGTCCAAAGTTATTGCGTATTATTATATCAATTGCCATTGTCTGAAGTTTCTAAATCACGTTTAGGTATTATTCGAGATAATCATGATGGATTTGTAATTGCTCAATATGATTTAGATATACGAGGCCCAGGCGAAGTGTTAGGCACTAGACAAAAAGGAATTATGAATTTGCGAATAGCTGATGTACGTCGAAATAAAGACTTAATAAATGATGTGGTTGAAATTGGTAAAATTATTTTTGATAATTACCCTGAACAATGTCAAGCCTTGATACAAAGATGGGTAAAAGAAGGTTTGAACTATGGAACTATTTAAAATATTATTTAACCAATCTTTATTTATGTAAATATGATTTTATCATGGTGTCAATTGATCATTAATGGTTAGTGAATTGTATTTGAGTATCAATTAACTATAAAAAAATGATAAACAAAAATTGGTTACAAGTTTAATGAAAGAAATTTATTATTTTAGCAAAATTAACGACTATGAATTAAGAAAATTAGTCAATATAAAACAAAAGTTTTCGGCTAATATTTTTGACGATTGGTTTAACAAAGAAATCACTATTAAAGACAATGAAAGTAAATTTTTAACCGAACTTCTTAACAAAGAATTTAATTTTATTAGAATTTATAAGGAAGAAGATTTAAAAGTAAAATTTATCGCACCTATTTTAAATCAAATTGATTTCAGAAGTGTAGAGAAAGAAATTAGAGACTTTTATGAAGAAAAAATAATCTATGAAACAGATAAATTTATTTTTACTGGCACGACAGATTTTTTAATTTCAAAAGGTTTAGAATATTCAGA
>DRQV01000287.1 GCA_011371325.1 Thioploca sp. | reverse complement strand
CTCTTGGTGATGGTAATAGTGGTAATGTTAATATTAATACTATAAAAATAGTACTTACTAATGGTGGTCAAATTGTTAGTGACAGTCTTAGTAATGGAAATGGTGGAGAACTAAATATTACAGCAACAGAATCATTATCACTTATTGATAAGCGGATTTTTCTTAATCCAGAAGAGGATGAATTTGCTAGTTATATTGGTACAAGTTCATTAGATAAAGGCAATTGCGGAAAAATTATAATTAATACTGGTCGAATAACCATGGATGGATCTGCAATTTCATTAAATAGTCATAGTAGTGGTAATGCAGGTGAACTTTTAGTTAATGCTGATTCTATTGAACTGATTAATGGAAGTTTAATTTCTACTAATGCGATGAGTAAATCTTCAGGTCATGGTGGAAATATTACTTTAAATGTAAAAGAAAAAATCTATCTAACTGGGTTTAAGATTGGTTTGCTACTAACCTCAACAGATATATTTGAAAATGTTCAAAGTGCTATTGGCTCTGTAACTTTTGGCTCTGGTGATGCAGGCAATATAAGTTTATCTGCCAAAGAAATAATTTTAGATAATAATGCTTCTATTGGTGCTGCTACGGGAGGTTTTGGTAATGCAGGCAATGTAACAATTGACGTGGATAGTTTACACTTATATAATGGTGGAGTTATTAGCAATAGTAGCGGTGGTGTTATTGGTGGGAAAATATTTTTAGGATTTGGAGCTGGTGGTAAACTAAAAATTAACGCTAATAAAGAGATTATTATAACAGGAAAAAGTGATTTTTCTAATAGTGGTTTACTGACTAATACTTTAGTTTCAGCACCTGGTGGTAATATAGAAATTCAAACTGATAAATTAACTCTCTCTGATGAAGCGACTATTTCTGCTAATAGTTTAGGAATTGGAAATGCTGGTACTTTAGATATTAAAGCTAATACAATCAATTTGTTAGATGGTGGAAATATTACAACTTCATCCGCTAATGCTACTGGTGGTAATATTGATTTAACAATTGCAAAATTACTATTTTTACGAGATGGACAGATTACTACTAGTGTCGGTACTGGGGTTGGGAAAGGTGGTGATATTAATATAACCAATCCTATTTTTGTGGTTATGGATGGCGGTAAAATTAAAGCTCAAGCTGATTCTGGTTCAGGTGGCAATATTAATATTAGTTCCAACCAATTTATAACTTCTCCAGAAAGCTTAATTAGTGCATCATCTAGGTTGGGGATTGATGGTAAAATTAGAATTGATTCACCAAATATAGATATGGACGGTTTTTTATTAGTGTTGCCAGGCAGTTTTGTGGAAGCTAACATGAAAAGCTGTAACGCTAAAGAGATTGATAGTAGTTTTAAGTTTATTCCAAGACATAGAACAGCACCTTTTGGTAATTAGTAGAATACCTTATATTCTCAATTACATTATGATTTCAGAGCTCTGTTTAGAATTAATATAAGAATATCTAAAATATATCAAGAATCATCACCATAATTTATAGACAATCCAAATATGCAACAATATTTACAATTGATTCAAGATGTTTTAACTAACGGTACTCAAAAACATGATCGAACTGGTATAGGAACTTTATCTATATTTGGGCGACAATTACGCTTTAATTTAGCAACTGGTTTTCCATTATTAACTACCAAAAAATTACATTTTAAATCTATAGCTTATGAATTATTATGGTTTTTAAATGGTGATACAAACATTAAATATTTGAATGATAATGGAGTACGAATTTGGAATGAATGGGCTGATGAAAATGGTGAATTAGGACCATTGTATGGTAAGCAATGGCGAAGTTGGCCAACTAAAAGTGGCAAAATCGACCAAATTAGTGAAGCTATTAAACAACTTAAAGGTAATCAAGATTCACGGCGAATTATTGTATCGGCTTGGAATGTTGCTGAATTAGATAAAATGGCGTTGCCACCCTGTCATTTATTATTTCAATTTTATGTAGCCAATAATCAATTATCTTGTCAATTATATCAAAGATCATGTGATTTATTTCTGGGAGTTCCTTATAATATAGCTAGTTATGCATTATTAACCATGATGGTAGCACAACAATGTGATTTACAACTTGGAGAATTTATTTGGACTGGCGGTGATGTTCATTTATATAACAATCACTTAGAACAAGCTCAATTGCAATTAACCAGAACTCCATATCAATTACCTAAATTAATTATACAAAGTAAACCAACTGATATTTTTTCCTATGAATTTGCTGATTTCATTATTACTGATTATCAGGCACATCCTCACATTAAAGCCCAAATAGCTGTTTAATATGTCAAAATGTTATCATTGCGGTTTACCAATTCCAACCAATGTTGATCTATCAGTCACAATTGAAGCTGAACCGCGGCCAATGTGCTGCATGGGTTGTCAAGCAGTTGCTCAAGCTATTATTGATGCTGATTTACAAGATTTTTATAAATATCGTACCACAGTTAACGAACCTATTCCTGAAATTCTACAACAACATACCGTATATGATAATCCAGCAATTCAAAAGAAATTTGTACGAATTGAAGGTGAATATATAAAAGAAGCTACCTTAATTTTAGAAGGTATAACCTGTGCGGCTTGCATTTGGTTAAATG
>DRQV01000286.1 GCA_011371325.1 Thioploca sp. | reverse complement strand
TTTAATATTTTTTAGGTGGATTATAGCATTTCTCAATTTAGTTAAATGCACTTCCCCTAATTCCATTATTTAATTAGGATTTCTGTTGCTTGCTAATGCTTGAATAACTTTATCTTTGTTTCCCATTGCGATTACTTTCCCAGCATCCATAACTATTAAGCTATCAACTAGCGATAATAATGAAGTTCTATGGGTAATTAATAATAAAGTTTTATTAGCTAAATTTAACTTAGCTTTGAACTGTTCTTCAGCATTATTATCCATTGCATTAGTAGGTTCGTCTAGTAATAATATCTGTGGTTTAAGCAATAATGCTCTAGCTATGGCAATCATTTGCCGTTGGCCACCAGATAAACCAACTCCACGTTCTCCAACTGGCATAGCAAATCCTAATGGATGTTGATTAGTAAATTCAGTTACTCCTGCTAATTCAGCTGCTTGCAATATAATTTCATCTGTTACATGAGTTGCTCCCATTACAATATTATCTTTAACACTACCATAAAATAATTCAATTTCTTGTGGCACATAACCTATTTGACGGCGTAATTCTATGGGATCAAACTGTTGATTATCAATCCCATCTAATAAAATTTTACCGTTATCTGGTTGATAAAGTTGTAAAATTAATTTAGCTAAGGTACTTTTACCAGAACCAATTCGACCAATTATGCCTATTTTTTGGCCAGCCTTAATCTTTAACGTTATTTCATTGAGAACATTCTGTTCTGAATAACTAAAATTAACTTGTTTAAATTCAATATTGCCAGTTAACTTGGGATGCTGAAAAAATTTTCTCTGAATTGGTCGTTCCAATGGCATTTGCATGACTTGATTAAGTGTATGTAAAGCTGCTACTGAATGATGATAGCGAGTTAATAAACTAGCAATTTGGGTCATTGGGGCTAAAGAACGGCCAGTTAAAATGCTACAAGCAATTAACGCTCCCATTGTTAGTTCTCCAGCCACAATTAAATATACTCCATAAATTATTATAATAACAGTTGCCATTTGTTGGGTAAATAAAGCAAAATTAACTGATATTGCTGATAATAAACGTGATTTTAAAGATGATTGGGAAATAGCTATAATTAATTGTTCCCATTTTTGTTGCATTTGGCCTTCTGCACCAGTGGTTTTTATAGTTTCTATACTAGTCAAAATTTCTACCAATAAAGCATGTTTTTGCGTACTAGCTTGAAAGGTTTGTTGAATTACTTTGCGTAATGGAATTTGGATTAACAGACTGAAAATAATTATCAATGGCATGATATACAAAGGAATCATGGCTAATTCACTATGCAGTGTCCAAATAATCACAATGAATAATAAGGCAAATGGTATATCAATCAAGGTTGCTAAAGTGGTGGAGGTAAAAAAATCCCGGAAGCTTTCAAACTCGTGTAAATGATTAGCAAATGCTCCCACTGAATTAGGATGTGAAGATCGTTGCGTGCCTAATATATGTTTAAAAATCATATTAGCCAATAATATATCAGTTCTTTTGCCTGCAATATCAATAAAATAACCACGTAAAGTTCGAATTAATAAATCAAAGCTAAAGACTATACTAACCCCAATTGCCAATACCCATAAAGTTTCTATCGCATGGTTAGGAACTACTCGATCATACACATTCATCACGAATAAAGGTGATGCTAAAGCGAATAAGTTGGTAAGTATCGATGCTATCATTACTTCGGTATAAATTGGCCATGATTTAACTAAAGTTCCCCAAAACCAATTAGTATTAGATTCGCTGGTAATATCACTGCGAGTATCAAACTCATACATTGGTCTAGATAATAAAGCATAACCAGTATAATGAGTTGCTAAATCGTGATTGGAAATTGTTTCTTCACTAGCTGCTGGTAAAATAATTCGGCTGTATTTAGGAGAATATTTAGTTAATACACAAGCTTGTCCATCTTTTAATAATAATACTGCTGGTAATTCTAGTTTTTTTAATTGAGTTTTTTTATAGTTAGTAATTAAATTAGCACGTTCTGAGGCATGGATAAATAGGTTGGGAGTAAAACGTTGTAGAGGTAAACCAGCTCGAATAGTTTCGGCAGAAATTGGTTGGTTATATAGTTTGGTTAAAATAACTAAACATTGAAGTAAAGGATCATTTTCCCAGTAGTTAAAATTTACCACAAGTATTTAAATTTTTGGATAGTTAATTATTGGGATTTATTAAATCTAATAAAATTGTTCAGCCGTAAATTTTGCTAAATAAATTTCGTTACCTTTACTATTCTAAAAGTAATAGACTAATCCTACTTATCTTTCATGTCAAGTAAAGATTATAATTTACTTACCTAAATATTACGTTTATTAAAACCTACAGAACTTTATTCCACTGTAACTGATTTTGCTAAGTTTCTAGGTTGATCAACATCAGTACCTTTAATTACAGCTACATGATAAGCTAGTAATTGCAAAGGAATAGTATAAACAATTGGAGAAATAATTTCATTAATCTCTCCTAACTCAATAACGTCTATATAATCAGACTCTTGCATTATAGCTTGCTGATTAGCGAAAATATACAAATGTCCACCTCGAGCATGAACTTCTTGCAAATTTGATTTTAACTTTTCTTGTAAAGAATCATTGGGTGCAACTGCTATCACTGGCATTTCTGAATCTACTAAAGCTAATGGTCCATGTTTTAATTCACCAGCTGGATATGCTTCGGCATGAATATAAGAAATTTCCTTTAATTTTAATGCTCCTTCCATTGCAATCGGATAATGAATACCACGACCTAAAAATAAAGCATTTTGCTTATCTGCTAATTGTTTAGCTAACTGTTCAATTTGATTATTTAAAGCTAACATCTGAGTGAATTGTTCTGGTAATTCTGCCATGGCAGTTACAATTCTTTTCTCTAACTCTGCACTCATACCATGTTGATGACCTAAAACTACAGTCAACATTAATAAAGCGACTAATTGAGTAGAAAAAGCTTTAGTAGAGGCAACCCCAATTTCTGGGCCAGCATGAGTCATTAAAACCATATTTGAAGCACGTACTAACGAACTTTCTGGAACGTTACAAATGGCTAGACTTGGACCAAATCCTAAGCGTTTTGCTTCTTGTAAAGCAGCTAAAGTATCTGCCGTTTCACCGGATTGAGATAAAGTTACAATCAGAGTATTAGGATTAGCTAATGGTTGCCGATAGCGAAATTCACTAGCTACTTCAATTACACACGGTATTTTTATTAATGTTTCAATCCAATATTTAGCTACTAATCCAGCATGATAACTAGTTCCACACGCAATAATCTGCACAGCCTTAACTTTGGCTAATAAATTTCCAGCATTATGGCCAAAAATAGCATCCAATACCTTTCCAGCATGAATACGATTTTCCATAGTATTTTTAATTACTTGAGGCTGCTCAAATATTTCTTTATACATATAGTGGCGGTATGCACCACGTTCTACAGCATCAATTTGTAATTTGCTAGTATATTCTTCTCGTTTTACTGTATTGCCAGAAAAATCAATAATATGTAATTCATCTCGTTTTATATCAGCAATATCACCATCTTCTAAACAAATTATCTGTTGAGTTACTGGAATCAAAGCCATTGCATCAGAAGCAACAAAATATTCTCCAATTCCAACTCCTATTATTAAAGGACTACCATGTTTAGCAACTACTAAACGACCTGGTTCTTTGGGGCTAATAACCGCTATAGCATAAGTCCCTTCAACCAATTTTAAACTTTTACTTACAGCAGCTTGTAAACTTGATTTTTGTTTAAGGTTATAATGAATTAAATGAGCTAATACTTCTGTATCAGTTTTTGAACTAAATTCATAGCCACGTTGTTCTAAATAATAACGTAATTCAAGATGATTTTCAACAATGCCGTTATGTACTACTGCAACGGTTTCTCTGGAAATTTGTGGATGAGCATTTTCAAAACTAGGTTTACCATGAGTAGCCCAACGAGTGTGAGCTATGCTAGTTGGCGAATATAGATAGCTATCTTTAAGTTTTGTTTCTAAAGCATTGACTCTGCCAATTACTTTTTGATGTTCCAATCCATTAGACTGATAATTTATAGTAGCAATTCCTGCTGAATCATAACCACGATATTCAAGACGTTTCAAACCTTCGATTAGAATTGGTACAACATCACGTTCTGCAACAGCACCTACAATACCACACATAATATCGTTCCTTTTAATGGCAGCATATCTCGATCTATTTTCACAAGTTTCATATTGTAAATTGGATAACTTGAGTTAGTTCTTCTTTTGACCACAGTTTGAACAAGTTGTAGAAGAAGGAAACCATCTATCTACAATCAATGATTTCCTTTATTTTTTGACTTGTACTCAAGTTACCCTACTTAATATTAATTACAAGTCATTAGCATGTTTGGATAAATAATCAGCTACGCCTTGTGTAGAACCTTGCATACCAGCTTCGCCTTTATTCCAACCAGCTGGACAAACTTCGCCATGTTCTTCATTAAATTGTAGAGCATCAATCATACGTAACATTTCATCAATATTACGTCCTAAACCTAGATCATTGACTACTTGATGTCTCACTATACCTTGTTTGTCAATTAAAAAAGAACCACGAAAAGCCACTGCACCATTAGGTGTTTCTACATCATAAGCTTTAGCTATGGCATGAGTTAAATCTGCTACCAAAGAATATCCAACTTGACCAATCCCACCTTGATCGACTGGAGTATTCCGCCATGCGTTATGTGCATATTGTGAATCAACAGAAACTCCTATAACTTCAACGTTGCGTTCTTTAAAGGAGGCTAAACGTTTGTCAAAAGCAATTAATTCTGTTGGACATACAAAAGTAAAGTCTAACGGATAAAAGAATATTACCGCATATTTATCTCTAATTGTTTCTTTAAGATTAAATTCAGTAACAATTTCGCCATTACCTAATACTGCTGATGCAGTAAAATCTGGAGCCTCACGCCCTACTAATACACCCATTAAAATATCCTCTTGATTAAATTGTAATTTCTGTTATCCATAAGTCGTGTTTATTGCAAAAACTAGTTGCATATAGCTTATGTCCTTTTGGCAATTCATAAGTTGAAATTGCTTTTTTATCTTCAGGACTAAAAGTCATAGCACCTAAAACGGTCCCATCTTCAGCAACCAAGGTATGTCTGACTATGTAATGTTTACTCGTCATCCCATGGTTAGTAGTGATAGTAATGATCTTACCATTAATAGTAACTTCAGGAGCATGTCCTTTAACTTTTTTATCCCATCGGCCAGGATTATCAACAGTATAGATAATACCATTATAATTCGTTGGTGAGTTAGAAGCTATAGCTACTTGCCCTACCGCCATTCCTGATGCAACTATTAATGCGGTTTTAATAAAGTTTCTTCTATTAGTCATAATTTTATTGGAATTGTAGAAGTATTATACTCTAATGATATAAATCAATTTTTCAAGTCTAAATTTTATATTTTTAAGTTTAGAGTTAATTATCACTAAGTTTGTATGACTAGTAAATTTTATATTATAATCTGCCATTACATAGTTTATAAATTGTTGCTGTTGAATTTAATAAGGTTACTAAATGAAATATAAAACTTATTTATTTATTATATTGTTGTTGATTGGTTGTGTAGAAAATGAGACTTCTGAATGTATCCCAACAGTAGTTACAAATTCTATTGAAGAACCTATTGTAGAAGATTCTATGAATTCTGAAAATACAATTAGTGATATACCAGCCCATCATCCACCAAGTTATGAATCAGAACGAATTTTTAACAGTGCTCCTAGTGCTATTAATGCTACTAGTGCCAAAATAATAATTACTCCTTCAGCTCCTTCTCTTACTTTAGCTGAATTTAAAATTGCTAATAAAATATTTTTTGAACGTTGTGCTGGTTGTCATGGAGTGTTACGTAAAGGTGCGACTGGAAAACCATTAACTCCAGATATAACCCAAGCAAAAGGTACTGATTATCTAAAGATTTTTATTAATTATGGTTCTAATTCTGGAATGCCAAGTTGGGGACAATCTGGAGTTTTAACTGAAACTGAAGTTGATATTATGGCTCGTTATATTCAACATGAACCTCCAGTACCGCCTGAATTTGGTATTCAAGACATGAAAGATAGTTGGAAAGTATTAATACCACCTGAACAACGACCTAATAAAAAGCTAAATAATTATAATTTAAACAATGTCTTTTCTTTGACTTTACGTGATACTGGTCAAATAGCTCTAATTGATGGTGATAATAAAGAAATAATTAATATTATCGATACTGGTCATGCAGTACATATTTCACGTATGTCAGCGTCTGGACGTTATTTATACGTGATTGGCCGAGATGCTAAAGTTAATCTAATTGATTTATGGATGGAAATTCCAACTACAGTTGCCGAAATTAAAACTGGGATGGAAGCTCGTTCAGTGGCTGCTTCTAAATATAAGGAATGGGATGATAAATATGTAATTGCAGGAACTTATTGGCCACCTCAATTTGTAATTATGGATGGTATAACTTTAGAACCTTTACGGATAATTTCCACTCGTGGTATGACTGTTGATACCCAAGAATACCATCCAGAACCTAGAGTAACTGCTATTGTAGCGTCCTATCAACAACCAGAATTTATTGTCAATGTTAAAGATACTGGTAAGGTTTTTATAGTTAATTATGAAGATTTAGACAATTTGCAAGTTAAAATTATCAAAGCAGTACGATTTTTAAATGATGGTGGTTTAGATTCTAGTAAAAGGTATTTTCTGACTGCTGCCGATAAATCTAATAAAGTTGCAGTTATTGACTCTAGGGATGGTAAATTAACAGCAATAATAAAAGTTGATGGAATTCCGCATTCTGGCCGAGGAGCTAATTTTATTGATCCTGAATTTGGTCCAGTTTGGGCAACTAGTCACGTAGGTTCTGATACTATTGCTTTAATTGGAACTGATCCATATGCTCATCCTGAATATGCTTGGAAAGTAGTACGAAATATCAAAGCTCAAGGTAGTGGTTCTTTGTTTGTTAAAACTCATCCTAATTCTAATAATCTCTATGTTGATACGCCATTAAACGTACAAACTGAAATCAATCAGACTATTGCAGTGTTTAGTATTAATAACTTAGATGCTGGTTATAAGATATTACCAATTGCAGAATGGGCTGATGTAGGCGAAGGTAGCAAGCGTGTTGTGCAACCAGAATACAATAAAGCAGGTGACGAGGTTTGGTTTTCCGTATGGAATGATAAAAAATATCAATCTGCCATTGTAATTATTGATGATAAAACTCAACAACTTAAACATGTTATAAAAGATAAACGCTTAATTACTCCAACCGGAAAATTCAACGTTTATAATACCATGCATGATATTTATTAGACATCTTTCCAATTGATTATTAACCTGTAGGATGTAATGAGTATACGAATTACATCTCCATGCAATTCATTCCGCATCCTACATTCAATAGCTTAATGTCTAAAATGTCGCATGCCAGTAAATACCATTGCTATTCCATGCTCGTCTGCAGCTGCAATGGTTTCCTTATCTCGCATTGAACCACCAGGCTGAATTATCGCAGTGATACCAACACTAGCCGCCGCATCAATCCCATCTCTAAACGGAAAAAAAGCATCCGAAGCCATAACTGAACCTTGAACTTCCAGCTTTTCATCAGCAGCTTTAATCGCCGCAATCTTAGCACTATACACCCGACTCATCTGCCCAGCTCCAACTCCAATTGTCATACCATTTTTGCAATACACAATCGCATTGGATTTCACAAATTTAGCCACTTTCCAAGCAAACAGTAAATCTTGTAACTCTTTTTCAGTTGGTTCTCGTTGAGTTACCATTTTTAAATCAGTAGCTGTAATAATACCAGTATCACGTTGTTGAACTAATAAACCACCGCGAATCCGTTTGAAATCTAAGTCATTTATATCTTGTTTCCACTGACCTGATTCCAATACTCGTACATTCTTTTTAGTAGCTAAAATTGGTTTGGCAGCTTCTTCAATGATAGGAGCAATAATTACTTCTACAAATTGACGATCAATAATATTTTTGGCAACGGTAGCATTTAAAGTGCGATTGAAGGCAATAATTCCACCAAAAGCTGAAGTTGGATCAGTTTTAAAAGCTCTATCATAAGCAGTTTCAATATTTTCCCCAATCGCTACTCCACAAGGATTAGCATGTTTCACGATCACACAACTTGGATCAGAAAAAGATTTAACACATTCCAAAGCCGCATCAGTATCAGCTACATTATTATAAGATAGCTCTTTACCTTGGATCTGCTTGGAATTAGCAACACATACCAAAGTAGAATTAGGTTCAGTATAAAAAGCAGCCTGTTGATGAGGATTTTCCCCATACCGCATAGTTTGAACTTGTTGATATTGAAGTGAAAGATTTGGAGGAAAGATATTGCCAATGCTGCCTAAATAATTAGCAATCAAGCTGTCATAACGAGCTGTATGAGCAAAAGCTTTACTAGCCAATGCAAATCTAGTTGCTTCAGTAACTGCACCAGAATTATTAGCCATTTCTTCTAAGATACTAGTGTAATCTTCAGCATCAACTACTACTGTGACAGCCGCATGATTTTTAGCTGCGGAACGTAGCATAGCTGGGCCACCTATATCAATATTCTCAATCGCAGTAGCTAAATCACAATCTGGTTTTGCAATTGTCTGTTCAAAAGGATATAAATTTACCACTACTAAATCGATTGGTTTAATATCATTATCTGCCATCACAGTTTCATCAATACCCCGTCGTCCCAATAAACCTCCGTGAATTTTAGGATGCAGAGTTTTTACTCGTCCCCCCATCATTTCTGGGAAACCGGTATAATCAGAAACTTCTGTAACTGATATTCCATTATCTGCGAGTAATTTAGCAGTTCCACCAGTAGATAGAATTTCTACACCTCGTTCATTTAAACTCTTAGCAAATGAAACAATTCCAGATTTATCAGATACACTTAATAGGGCTCGTTGGATAGTTGACATTATTACCTCAATTTTATATATAATTTATACATTCTAAGTAAATATT
This sequence comes from Thioploca sp., assembly GCA_011371325.1. Lineage (GTDB taxonomy): Bacteria > Pseudomonadota > Gammaproteobacteria > Beggiatoales > Beggiatoaceae > DRQV01. The sequence continues at coordinate 646 of DRQV01000286.1, read as the reverse complement.
CTATTATTTGTCAAGGTATTAGTTAAATATATTTTAAAAATTATTAACCTGTTCAAGCTTTCAATTCTACTACTTTATACTATCGTGAAAAAATTATGCTAGAATGAATAAATTATTTTATGGCGGTTTTTGATTAAATATGATATGGTTATACCAATCTATTGATATTTAAATGAATTTAATTAAAATTAAGAATTGTTATAATATATAGTTCATTTAATGAGGAAAAATTATGAAAAAAATTATCATAACTATATTGTTGTGTTTAGGGTCTAACTTAAGCTATGCAGATACTACTTATTATACTTTTGTAATGTATAAACCCAATGGAACTAATGATTGGCAACATTTTTATAATAACGAAAGGATAGTTCCCGGATTATATCGTTTCCAAATTATCATGTCATCTAAATCTTCTGGAAATAAATTAACCAATTGGTGGTATGCGATTTGGGGTGAATTTCAATTTATCGATGATCCTTTAGGTGGAGTAAAAATTTATGCTCGTAATACTATTAATGAACGAAATTCTTTAAGCTCATGGACTAATATAACTAAAAATTGGACAGCTATTCGGAAAAAAAGATTGCAACCTATAATTAAGTTGATGAAAAAAAAACAACCTTTAGGTTATCCAGACCCAAAT
>DRQV01000285.1 GCA_011371325.1 Thioploca sp. | reverse complement strand
ATCCAACTTCTTCAGCTTGGGAAACAGCTAATTCAAACCATTGGCTATTATGATTTTCACTATATAATACTCCTAAAGAATGAATATCTGGAAACAGGTAACTATACATAAATAGCTGCATTTCTGGTGGCAATTCAAGTGCAACTCCATAAGTATTAGGAGTAATGTTAAACCGTCGCCAGTTGATCATTGAGGAAAATATTAACGGTTTATTTTTAGTAGTTGAAGCTACTTTATTATAAGCTTTAGAACCAATAGCATAAATTAATAATGGGTTAGTATTTAATAGAATATTTGATAAAGATTCTTTGGCAAGATTAATATTGATAATTTTAACCTTAGATAATTCTGCTTCAAATTCTTGTTGGATTGTGAAATATTTTTTTACGGATATATCAGAATTTACAATCAATATTCCTTCTGGTTTTAAAGGTAAAACTTCTTTTTGTATACATGAATTCACAAGTAGTAAAATTGGGAGTATAGATAATAAGTTAAATAGGTTTTTCATGTTACTTAACATAGGACTTATTTTTGAACAGACGAATGAAAACCGAATCTTATGAGATAATCCAATAATTAAAAATCAGATAAAATCAATAAAAACAAGTTATATAAAATGAGTTATAGTAAAGAATTAAGAAAACGTGCAATAGATTTTGTTATTGAAGAAAACAATAGCATGAGACAAGCAAAATATTTGGTGTACAGTATAGCATAAGAATGGGTAAAAATATTAAACAGGATAAATATCTCCCAAGCCAATAATTATTTATGGATAATGCTTGTTTTCACAAATCATTTAAAACTGAATTATAAGCAGAATATAATTTATTGATCACCATATTCTCCCGAATTTAATCCAATTTAACATTCTTGAGGATAAATAACAGTTCATTAAAACATTACATTGTATTTATAGACCTAAATATAGATTGAGTTCTTAGTTTTTACTAACAAACTGTCTTAACCATTGCTTAAAATCAATAGAACTTTAGATAGTAGAATTTTATGTTACAATTAGAACAAGATAATCGTATATAAATAACAAGGAATAAATATGCAAACTAGATTGAGCAAGAAAATTGTAAGCGATGCGATTAAAACTCTAAAACAACAAGGTAATTATCCTTCCATTGAAAAAATTTGGAATATAACTAGGGGTTCAAAACAGCTTATTGCACAATTGAAAAAAGAAATTGAGAATACAGTTATACGTTCTGCTAATATTCAACGTAATACTCTTGAAACTAAAATAAATATCCAAATTCATTTGGATGGTGATGGTAAGAGCAAGTTTGAAACTGGCATACCGTTTTTAGAACATATGTTAGAACAAGTTGCTAAACATGGTATTATTGATTTAAATATTCAAGCTAAAGGTGATTTACATATCGATGCTCATCATACGGTAGAAGACATTGGAATAGCTTTAGGCCAGGCATTTCAACAAGCACTTGCTGATAAAAAAGGTATCTGTCGTTATGGCCATGCTTATGTACCATTGGACGAATCTTTATCTAGAGTAGTATTAGATTTTTCTGGTCGACCAGGACTTGAGTTTCATGCAGATTTTCCACGAGCCAATATAGGTAACTTTGAAACTAATTTATTTCATGAGTTCTTTCAAGGATTTGTGAATCATGCTTTAGTTACTTTGCATATTGACAATTTGCGTGGTCAAAATTCCCATCACATTGCAGAAAGTATTTTTAAAGCCTTTGGTCTAGCAATACGCATGGCTATAGATTTAGAACCACGGATATTAAATTCCATACCGTCGACTAAAGGTAGTTTATAATGCCAGTTACAATTCAAGGTAAAGTTTACTCAGCTATTATTTTTGATGTTGATGATACTTTGATTGACACTTCTAAATCCTATGATTTAGCTATTAAAAAAACGGTTAAATATTATACCAGTATTGAAATAACTGATTCAGATATTGATTTAGTACGTTCTGCTGGTATTGATTATGGAACTAATAATGATTGGAATGTTTCTTGGTTATTGATTAAATTGATAAAAAATTATGTTCAGGCTCAATGGCAAACTGTTTTACAAACTAGAAAAATAGCCCAAATCGATGAACAAACGATAGAATATGTGGCAATGAAAGATTTTTTTCAAAACCTATATCTTGGTAATCCATATTTTAATGGGCAAGGTTTAATTGATACTAGTGAAAGAAAGCTATATTCCGATAAATTTTTTCCGATTTTGCAAAGTTATGCAGTAAAAATAGCTGTCGTAACCAGCCGTCCTACTATAGAAGCATTTTATACTTTACAACAAGTTAATGATTTAGTAAATAAGTTTATTCCAGAGAATTTGCTAATAAGTCTCGGTAGTAAAGATGTGACTGGTAAATTAATTGCAGAAAAACCAAGTCCAGCTCCGATTTTAGAATGTTTACATAGAATGCAAGTTAAATCAGCAATTTATGTTGGAAATTCAGCCAGTGATTATATTGCTTCTAGAGATGCTGGGATTGATTTTATTCAAGTTGGAAGCAGTCAAATTAATAAGACAGATTCTGATTTAACTTATATAAAACTTGATAATGTTAACGACATTTTAGGAATATTGACCTGAGTTTGAGATAAAAGAATTTAAGTATAAACTCCTTTCTATAACAGTCTGCTTTACTAATAATTTTTTGAAATCAATGAAATCTACAGCAGGATTTACCTTATTAGAATTAATCATCGTCATGGTTATTATTGGCATGATGGCAATATTGGTTATCCCCAATGTTGGGAGTGGGCAATCGGCTGTTCTAAAATCTCAAGTACGGGAAGCAATGGCAGTTTTGAGATATACTCGCCGTACTGCTACCATAGAAGGCAATCAAAAAACAATTATACTCAAAGAAGGTGGACAATCTGCTAAAAAAAACAGTATTGATTCAGGAGTTTGGGTTAGTCGTGGAGTAAAATTACAGATGGGAGAGCCAAATGATGATAAATCTAAACATACCAATACTGAAGTTACTTTTTTCCCAGAAGGTGGTAGTAGCGGAGGAAAAATAACTTTTACTTTCAATAAAATAACTGCTGAAATTGAAATCAATCCGTTAACTGGCAAAATTAAATCAGATATTTTTGCAATTGAGGATAAATAAATTTAGCTATCAGTAACTATTTCAGGCTGGCAAAATGGTGGTGGTAATTTAACCAAAAATTGTTGCTGTTGATATTGTAATTTTATAACACCTCCATTACATACTCCATTAGCACTGAAGAAGATTGGAGTTGTGACTCGTATTTTCCAACCTTCTGGTAATTTTAGAAATGATGGTATCTCATCTTCTACTAAATTATTAGTTTCCATTCCATCTTCATCATTAATTTTATCAGGCGGATAATTAACCAAAGTAAAACTCTGACTTTGTTGAAAAGCTAAATAGCCTAGCTCTCCTAAATGAGCAAATACTTCATCTCGTTCAAACGCAACTTGCACACTATCATATATAGTAGTCAAACGAGGAAAAATTACACCTGCTAACAAACTGAAAACTAATAATACAACCAACAGTTCAATTAGGGTATAACCAGCTAAATTATATTTCAATTTAATTTAATATGACTAGGAGGCAAATAACCAAGATCAGCATCATAATCAGAACCACCTAATTTACCATCTGCACCTAATGAATATAACGCAAAAGGACGGTTATCAGCACCAGGTACACTATATTGATAAGAATTATGCCAAGGGTCTAAAGGCAAATCTTCTTCTAAATATGGCCCTTTCCAAAATTGTTTTAAATTTTCATCAACCGGTGGATTTTTCAAAAGAGTTAAACCTTCTTCATTAGTTGGAACTCGTCCCATATCTAAGCGTAAAGTCATTATAGCTCCTTTAATCATTTTAATTTGAGTTTCTGCTGTTTTAACTTTAGCTCCATCAACATTTCCAAGAAGTTCCGGACCTACTAAACCAGCTAATAATCCAATAATAACTAGCACTACTAGCATTTCTAATAATGTAAATCCTTTATTAAGTTGCATAATTTTTTAATTTTCAAGATAAGTTATATTAATTGCCAATGAGATAATTCATTGCGTAAATCTTTTATTCTAAATGGTTTACTTATATAACCGTCAACTCCAATTTTAAAACAATATTCACGATCCTCTGGAGAATCATTAGCTGTCATCGCTATAATAGGAATATGCTTACCATTTTCTTTCTCATCAGCCCGAATTTTTATTATCATATCATAACCATTCATAACTGGCATTTGGCAATCCAATAAAATAATACTATAGTCATTAGTCGCTATTTTATCCAAAGCTATCATACCATTATCAGCAATATCAACTGTTAGTCCTAACTTTTTCAGCATAGCACTTGCTATTTTTTGATTGAACACATTGTCTTCTGCTAACAAAATTGGATATTTATTTTCCATAATTTTTGCTTGGAATCCTATTTGACAAACTTTATAAATATTATCACAAGAGTTATTAATATTCAAATTTTATATTTAAAAATAAACGCTTAAAAAACAAGGCTAAATATATAATATAAACTGAAAATTCACACAGTATTATTCTAATATTAGTTACAAATTTAAATAATACAAACTAAAAATATTTCACACGATATTATGCTAATATTATATTTAGTTACGAACTTTAATTTGAATAATGAGGTATTTATGAAACGTCTAATAATATTTTTAATCAGTATATTGATTTCCATTAATATTCAAGCCAAAACTGATTGTACAAAAGTAAGAAATATTTCACTACAAGAATGTGAATCTTTAGTAAAACTCTATGATAGTACTGGTGGGGAAAATTGGTCAGATAGTCCAACAAATAATTGGAATATAACTGATATACCATGTAATTGGAATGGAGTTATGTGTGGTATTGATGGTAAAGTGATTAGTATCATTCGGCCAAATAAAAACTTAATTGGGGAAATTCCTAATGAAATAATAAATTTTACCGGTTTGCAAATTCTTGACTTACAAACTAATCAATTAACAGGTTCAATTCCAATTGAGTTGGGCAACTTAACAGATTTAACTTCATTGCGGTTATATGAAAACCAGTTAGAAGGAAACATTCCAAAAACATTGGAAAATTTAATTAATTTAAAAGAATTAAATATTGCTGATAATCAATTAGTTGGTGAAATTCCAAGAACCTTTGAAAGATTAGCAAATTTAGAACGGTTACATCTAAATAATAACCAATTATCTGGTGTTATTCCAGCTACTTTAGGCAATATGACTAACCTTAAAGTTTTATCTTTGCAAAACAATCAATTAACTGGTGAAATTCCCAATAATTTAGGTCTTTTAACTAACTTACAAGCTCTACTACTTAGTGAGAACCAATTATCTGGTCTTATTCCTATTGAATTAGCTAATCTTAGTAATTTAACTGAATTATCCTTACATCATAACCAATTATCTGGTTTTATTCCTATTGAACTAGGTAACTTAAATAGGTTAACTACTTTATATTTAAATAATAATTTTTTTATAGGACATAATCCATTAGTATTTAATAAGTTAAGTAATTTAACTGAACTAGATTTAGCTTGTAACCAATTGCATGTTGATAACATTGAAATAACTACTATTCTTGATAAATTTACTCCTGGTTGGACTGATGTTTGGAGTAAGATGCAAGGAAGAAGCAATCTTTGTCCACCAATTCCAATAGAAAATAGATATTTCATCCCATCAGATTTTAATACGTTACTAATATCTGAAATAAGTACTCTATCTAAGAATGATGTCGATAATATAACTAACAAGGATAAATTTCATAAATTGTCTAGCCAAGATATAGCTAAATTTTTAACTAATTTGGATAGTAAAGCAATAAAACCAGCTGATGTAGCTAAATTAATACCAGCTGGCTGGAAATTTAACCAAACTACAGGCAAATTAAAAGCCCCATTAGGTAAAAAAATTACTCTTACTCGATTATCATCACCAGATTCTTTACCAACTAATCTTAAGTTACCAAAAAATATTCCAAATCTACATGTTGGGTTTGGCCTTGGTGGAGCAGGAAATTCAATGATGGATGGAATTAAACAATCACTACAAAACTCTGGTTTGCAAGACTTTATACCATCACAAGATAGTAATGGAATTTTCAAATTAAAAGGTACAGGAAAAGCCAATGGTATAAAATTATCTTTTATGCCAAATAACAATGATATTACTCAGGTTGATAGTAGTAAAATTAGCTCTCTTACTCGTGGCAAAGGAGGTTTTTATAGATTAACTACTCAAGATGATGTGCAAATCCAATTCATTCCAATGCCGCAAGACCCAGTGGAATTGTCCGAAATAACTGAAGAAGTTGTATTAGGAGATGATGGAGATGTGTTAATGAAATTAGCAAATAATACTAGACGGCAAAGTAATAATATAGTTGGAATTTTTAACTCTAATGTTGAACAATCTTCTGAAGAAAGCCAAACTGGAGTTTATATTTCTGAAACAAGGGATAATAGTAAATTTGGTCTGCAAACTGGCAAAGTAGTATATAAGGATGGAACTTCACAAGTTATTTGGCCAACTATATTATCACCAAGTACATTTCTGGAACTTGCTCGTAAATTTAAAGGAGTAGAAAAGGTTGAGTTTAATAGCAATGGAACTTTTTATGTTCTATATCAAGGTATAGAATTTATCATTGTTCCTCAATTTAAACTACAAATTAACACTATTGATGAAACTATTGATCCAAGTATTATTGCCAATGAAACTGGTGGTGTAACTTATTCAGTGATAAATGAATCTGCAACAACTACAACTCGGAGCAATTCTAATGAAATTTGGTTATTTGATATGTTTATAGAACCCGCTCCTGATGATTGGTGTATAACAGATGACGATACAGGTGAAGTGTTTTGTGATTTTGATAATGTACCTTAATTCAATTATTATTAATTAACCTTTCACAATCCAATATAGCATTTCTCAATTAGATAGATTATGCTAATATAAGTAAATGATATTTATTTTGAATTTAATTAAGAATTGCTATAATCTATCTCAATCTAATCATATTTTTCATCACTACATTTGGAACTAAAATTAATGGACGAAATAATTGTTGGAATTGATTTAGGCACAACTAACTCTGAAATAGCAATCGTTGAAAATGGTAAAGTTGCTATAATAGAAGATTCTGGCCGCAAAATTCTACCATCTTTTGTTGGAATTAGCGATAATGACGAAATTTTAGTGGGTGAATCAGCCAAAAATCAATATATCTTATATCCAGAAAAAACCATCAAATCCATTAAACGCAAAATGGGTGAAGAAGATAGGATCGAGATGGCTGAAAAATTCTATACTCCACAAGAAATATCAGCTATTATTCTAAAACGATTAAAAAATATTGCTGAAAATTATATAAATAAATCAATATCTAAGGCTGTTATAACCGTTCCAGCATATTTTTCTGATGCTCAACGTCAAGCTACTCGTGAAGCAGGTGAAATTGCAGGGTTGGAAGTAGTACGCATGATTAACGAACCAACTGCTGCTGCTTTATCGTACGAAACTGAAAATAAAAAACATATTTTAGTCTATGATTTAGGTGGTGGAACTTTTGATGTTTCTATCGTTAATATTGAAGATGGCGTGGTGGAAGTGGTTGCTAGTCATGGCAATAATAAATTAGGTGGGGATGATTTTGACCAAAAAATAGCTGATCATATAGTGGAATATATTCAAAACCAATTTGCCGTTGATATTCGCAAGTCACGGAAAGCAATGGCTCGAATAAACCGGGCTGCTGAAACTGCTAAACGTATGTTATCAGATCAACCATTTACGATTATTGAAGAAGAATATCTATATGAATATAAAGGAAAATCAATTAATTTATCTTTGGAATTAGCTAGAAACGATTATGAAAAGATGATTGTTGATTACATTGACGAAACTCTGGAAGCTGTCCATGTTGCTTTGAATGGAGCAGGTTTAACAGTTGCTGATATTGATGAAATTTTATTGGTTGGTGGTAGTACCAGAACTCCAATTGTGAGTAAGCGTTTATATCAAGAATTTCAAAAACAACCTCGAATTGAAGTTGACCCAGATTTATGTGTGGCTGCTGGAGCTGCAATTCAAGCTGCTATTATCGCTGGCCAAGAAATATCTGGTTCAGCAGTTTTGGTTGATATAACTCCCTATACTTATGGAACTAGTGCAGTTGGAGAATTGAATGGAGAATTTTATCCTTGCATGTATGTGCCGATTATCTATAAAAATAGTCCATTGCCATTATCTAAAACTGAATTGTTTTTTACAATGGTTGACAATCAGAAAATTATTGAGATAAAAATTTATCAAGGTGAAGATAAAGATGCTCTGAATAATATTCAAATTGGAGAATTTATAGTTGAAGGTCTAAGTGAAGCTCCAGCCAATAGCCCAATTTTATTAAAGTTAGAGCTTGATTTAAATGGTATTTTAAGTGTGTCAGCAATTGAGAAAACAACTGGTTTTAAAAAATCTATCACGATAGATAATGTTATTTCTCGATTTGAAGTAGATGAAATGCAACATGCTAAAGAACGTATTCAAGAAATATTTGGTGAAAAAGTCGAAAAAACCAGTGAAACTGATGAAATAATTAATAACGCTAAGATTTTAATAGAAAAAGCGGAACAATTATTAGATAATGCTTCAACTGAAGATAAAGAAGATATAGTGGATATGATTGAAGCTATAAATGATGCTATTAGCACAGATAATCTTACAGTTTTAAATGAATCGATGGGACAATTATCTGATATAATTTATTATTTGGAGTCATAATGGAACGTTGTACAATTTGTAAGGGACGTTTGCAAGCAAATGTTTGTTCTCGCTGTGGAGCTGATTTAACAATATTATTAACTATTGAGCAACAAACAAATAACCAGTTAAATAATGCAATAATTCAATTGAGTAAGGGAAATTTACAACAAGCCAAATTAGCAATAAAAAATTCTTTACAATTAAAACGTGAACCATTAGCAGTAGCATTATATGATTTTATCAATTCCAGCATCAATTGCAAGCTGCAGTGAACCCCAGAACCTTGGATTTACCTCAAGAAGTTTTGCTATTCCGTCTCGAGGATCAACTT
>DRQV01000284.1 GCA_011371325.1 Thioploca sp. | reverse complement strand
GCTGGAGTAGCCATACATGTTGCGACTGCAATTACAAGTAGTTTTTTCATAAATTAACTCCTTAGTATCTGGTTTTCCTTAAAAAAATTATATCTAATGTATACCTAGAACATTAGAATTTTAAGTTTATTCCAACTCAGAATTGGGATTGACAATATATTGATTAAAATTTCTAAACCATAACAGGCTAGTCTATGATTGTTACCTTGTCAAGAAAAACTTTCAATGTTAGTATTAATATTTTTTAATTTTATAATTTTTCAATATTTTAGTAATTTAACTTAAATAGGATTTACGTTTTGATAAATAAAATTGAGTGAGATAAATTACAAGCTAAATTAGAATATTTCAAAAACAAACTAATAATTATGAATGAATCCACAAAACAAAAATTAATAGCTCAATTTAGTCAATATTTAGAAACTGAAACAATAGAAACAATTGATCAACAAACTGATTTATTTTCTTTGTTTACTGAACTAGCTGCATTACGCAATGAGGTTAAATTGGAATCAAGACAAGTTAAAAATGCCTTAGAAATATTTCAAACAACATTTGCAACTATGGAAGATTCCCATAAACAAATTAGTTCTGAATTAACACGTTGTAGAGAAGCTCAAACCGTTCATAATAATGAAACAATTCGTACTATGTTATTGGCTTATTTAGAAATATATGATCGAATTAAATCTAGTATAACAGTTTTGAATACTTACAAATTACCAATCTGGAAGTATTTTTGCAGACAAGAACTCAATTTAATTCAAGGATTGCAAACAGGCCAAGCTATAACATTAAGACGATTTGAGCAATTTTTAGAAGAGTATCAAGTACAATTAATTGAAGTATTACATCAACCAATTAATCCACATTATATGCGAGTTATTGAAGTTGATCAGTTACCAAATATAAAAAATGGTATTGTGACAGAGGAATTACGCACTGGATTTCTTTGGAAAAATGAAGTTCTACGACCAGCAGAAGTTAAAGTCAATAAAATCACTTAAAATTATTTCTCTCTAATTAATTCGTAGATATCTAAATAATTTTGTCCAGAACGATGCCAAGAGAAGTTATACTGCATGCCTTGAATTATTAGTTTTCTAAATTGATCCGGATAATTATGCCATAAACCAATTGCTCGTTGCATTGCTGATTCAAGTCCCACATAATCGGCCTCATGAAATACATAACCATTACGAGCTGTGAGTGCTTTATCTGAATAATCCCTATCAAAAATAGTATCAACAAGTCCTCCAACTGAACGCACAATTGGCACAGTGCCATATCGTAAAGCAATCATTTGAGCTAACCCACAAGGTTCATACATGCTTGGCATAATAATCATATCCGCACCAGCATAAATTAAATGAGCTAATTCTTCATTAAAACCAATTTCCAAATGACAATCTTCATTATCATTAACTTCTTGTTTTATATGTAAAAATTCATTATTAATACTAGTTTCTGGGCTTGATCCTAACAGAACAAATTGAGCATTATTTTTGAGAGCATAGTCCATACCGTAACGGATCAAATGCACTCCTTTCTGGACATCTAAACGACCTATATAAGCAATAATCGGTTTATATTGTTTACGTAATAATAGCTTATCACACAGTGCATCTTTATTAGCATATTTTCCTTCTAAATCAACTATATTATAGTTATAAGGAATTAATGAGTCTATCTCTGGGTTCCAAACTTCATAATCTAATCCATTAAGAATTCCAACAAATTTATTTTGATGTATATGTAAAGTATCACCCATTCCATAGCCTTGATCAGTATGGCTGACTTCCCAAGCATGTCTTGGCGATACTGTAGTGACATAATTAGAATAAACGATACCTGCTTTCATGAAGTTCAATGCACCTGAATGGGTATTATCTTGTAAACGGTGATAATTATAATAATATTCAGGTCGATCTAACTTAGTAACTGAAAGAATATCTGATCCAGTAATACCTTGATACCTAAAATTATGAATACTATAACAAACTCTAGAATGCGTCATACCTTGTTGCTGATACATTTCAAATAATAAAACCGGCATTAGTCCAGTTTGCCAATCATGACAATGAATAACGTCTGGATGTCTATTAGTTTTCAACATAAACTCTAATGCAGCTTTACTAAAAAAAGCAAATCGCATGGCATCATCATGAAAACCATAATATTGATCACGATTAAAAAAGTTATCTGGGGAATGGGGTTCAATAAAAAAGCAATTACGGCCATCTACCATGCCAAACCATACAGTACAATTAATTGCTCCAGCTCCCCAGGGAACCCATAAATCATGATAAATAATTTGTAATTCCCAAATACGATCGTAACGCATACAATCATATTTTGGTAAAATAATCTCTACTTGATTACCACGAATTTCTAGTTCTCTGCTAAGACCATAAACGACATCGGCAAGACCACCAACTTTAGATACCGGTGCACATTCAGATGCTGTCATAACAATGTACATTTTTATTCTCCTTAACTTTCACTATTTGAAAAATCGTCTGCCTTAAACTGTTATTGTATATATTTCTGACATTACTAACATAATCAGTATATCTATATGATGTATAATCGAAGCTTCATACACCTAAAATTAATTTTGTTCAATTGATATTATATCCTATTATCAGTTACAAAGTAAGTTTTCCAAATTGGTTTTTTTAATTTATAATATAATTAATTATACATTAAGAAGTATTAGCATCATATTTAAATGATTTCGATATAAACGAATCGAAAAATATAGGTTATTTACCTACCATAGAAAATCCCCAAAAATTTATTCTAAAAAAAGATTTAGAAACAGTTATGAATTTTTACCATTGGCAAAATGATGATTTAATTTTAGCAATTTATGTTCAACCACGCTCAAGTAGAACTGGTATTGTGGGAATTCATGATAGTAAATTAAAAATAAAAGTCACGGCAGCTCCCGTTGATGGTAAAGCAAATGCAGATATTTATAAATTGTTGGCAAAATTGTTTGGAATAGCAAAATCCAAAATTACTATTTTAAATGGGCAAACTAGCCGTAATAAAAACGTTCTTATTCGATCACCACGAAAATTACCTGATTATATTAAGCCAAAATGAAATATTACACTGTACTAATATTATTATTTACTTTACCAGTTATGGCTGTCCAATGGGAAGCATTACCAACTACTCCTCCTATTCCAACAACTAATCCACAAACTGAAGCTAAAATAGAACTTGGTAAAACTTTATTTTTTGACCCACGAATTTCTCGTACTGGAACTATATCTTGTAATTCTTGTCACAATATACTCCTCGGAGGTGATGATGGCAGAAGCGTTTCTATAGCAGATGGTAAGCTTGGTAAACGTAATACTCCAACTATTTGGAATAGTGCTTTTATCTCAGCTTTATTCTGGGATGGTAAAGCTAACAGTTTTGAAGAACATGCTAAATATTCACTAGTGGATTCAACGAAAATGGATATGGTAAATTGGCAGTCTGTTATCGATCGATTACAAGCAATCCCTGGTTATAGAACTATGTTTGTTGCCAGTTTTACAAATGGAAAGATAACTGTTAATAATATTGCTAAAGCGATTGCTACTTATGAACGTACTTTAATCACGCCTAATTCACCTTATGATCGTTATGTAATTGGAGACAAGAAAGCTCTTACTGAACAACAAATTATTGGGATGAAATTATTTGCCAAGATCGGATGCAGTAGCTGTCATTCTAAACCAAATTTTAGTGGCCCTCAATTGCTTGGTGAAGGCTGGTTAAAAAAATTTCCTAAAATTATTGGTAGTGATTACGATACTCAATATAATTTATTGGCAGATACTGGGCGTTATCAATTTACTAATAGGGAATCTGATAAACATCTTTGGCGAGTACCGACTTTACGCAATATAACTTTGACTGCTCCATATTTTCATAATGGTTCAGTAGCCACTCTTACCGAAGCCGTGCTGATTATGGCTAAAACTCAGCTTGAAATTGAGTTAACTCCTAATCAAGTACAAAATATTGTTGCTTTTTTAAATAGTTTAACCGGAGAATTTCCAGAACAAACAATGCCATCTTTACCAAAAGTTTTAGGGATAAGTGTATTGACGAATGATATTTATGGTAATAAATAATTTTAAGTCCAGCTTTCATCACCTCCCACTGTGTAAAACGGAGTACAAGCAAAGATGATTGAAGTTTTATCGCCGAGCTTATTATCGTTATTTACCCCAAACCACAGTCTTTTGTTGCAGTCGTATTAATAAACTGTAATATGTCAATAGAATTGTTATTTAACGATATTATATATGTAAATTTTATGCTAATATATTACTGTATCTGAAATTATAAATTTTTTTAAAATGGATTTTTAATATGGAGACACAGATATTTGGTCACTTTATAGAAGAATCATCAGAAGATATGGAATATTTAAAAATCGGTTTATTGCCAACTTGCCTATCTATTAAGCAAAGCTGGAAAACTAATGGATTGTCTGCTGAATTTATAGCTGATTATGTCCAAACTTTTTTTGTGGGATTACCGAAAAATACCAAAGCTCCAATTCCAATCCAAAGTAAATATGCTGTTAAATATATTGCCAATGAATTATTAGAAAATGCAATGAAATTTAATGATAGCACATCACAACGTTTTATTGAGATCGCATTTAAATTATATAATAATAAACTAATATTCCACGTTACCCACGATATAAATTCTAAAAATGTTGAAAAACTTAAAAAGTTCCTTCAACTAATTTTTAGTAAAAATCCACAAGATTTATATTTTGACCGTATGGAAGCTAATGCTATTAGTGATGAAAAAGGCTCCGGTTTAGGTCTTCTCAGCATGGTATGTGATTATTCGGCTGAATTAGGTTGGAAATTTGAAATCTCTAAACATGATGCACCTATTACTTTAACAACAATGGTATCTTTAAATATTTAAAATTTGGAAAAAAATGGAAATTAAAACTGATGATTATAGCGTAAAATATGATACTGAATCTAATATGGTTATATGCAAAGGTTCTTTATTATTAAATAGTTCGGTAGAATATGCTCCTATTTTGGATTTGTTTAATACTGTTGCGGAAAAACAAGTTAAACCATTGACTTTAGATGTAAGAGAATTAGAATTTTTAAATAGTTCTGGAATTAATACCTTCACTAAATTTATAGTTAATGTTCGTAAAAAAAGGGTATTACAACTAATAGTCGTTGGATATGGTGAAATACTATGGCAGGTAAGATTTTTAAAAAATTTACAACGTCTAATGCCAGCCTTAGTATTAAAATTAGAATAAGCTATCTGTTTATCAAATTTTATTAAAAGTAAATAAATGAAATATCTAATAATATTGTTGATATTATCAGCTATATCTACCAATGCCGAAATAATCACCGATGGTACACTAGGTCAGCAAGTTAATTTATCTGGCTCTAATTTTCAAATTACCTCAGATTTAGGTCAACGATACGGTAATAATCTCTTCCATAGCTTTCAAATTTTTAATTTAAATAGCTCAGAAACTGCCACCTTCTCTGGATCAAATTCAATTCAAAATATTATCAGCAGAATAACTGGTGGTAATCCGTCTAATATCGATGGTTTAATCAGCTCCACAATTCCTAATGCTGATTTCTATTTCTTCAATCCATATGGAATAATATTTGGACCAAATGCTAAATTGGATGTCCAAGGAAGTTTCCATGCTAGTACAGCAGACTATTTGCGATTGGGAAAAAATGGACAATTTAATGCTCGTAATCCAAGCAATAGTATTTTAACAGTTGCATCAGTAGAAACATTTGGTTTTTTAGGAAATTCAGTTGCTCCTATATCAATTCAAGGCAAGGGCAGTATAAATCAAATAGATCAAGCTGGATTAATTGTATCAGCAGGAAAAACATTATCCTTGATAGGTGGTGACATAAAAATTAGTAATGGCTCTTTTACTGATAGCATTGAAGTTGACGAATCTGAACATGGGTTTGCTTCTGAATCTGGTCAGGCAATTAATTTACCAGATATAGCAGCTCCATCAGGTAGGATTAACTTAGTTACGGTTGCGTCACAAGGTGAAGTTAAATTAGGCAAAGATTTTATAGATATTTCCTCATTCGCTAAATTAGCCAACTTATTTATTACAAATAATTCTATGATACAAACTAGTGGCAAAGCTGGTGGTTCTATTTTTATTCGTAGTCAATTGTTCAATTTGTATGATAGCATCGTAGAAGGAAATACCCTTGGAATTAAAAATGGTGGCATTATAAATATTCAAGTAGAACATTTAATTGCAGAAGAATCAGCAGAAATATCAGCTCAAGCTATATCATCAGGAAAAAGTGGCTCTATTGATATTACCGCAAATCAAATGGAACTTTATGAAGGTGCAATTGTCACTACAGAAGCAACTGGGATTGGCGAAGGAGGCAATATCTTTATTAAAGTCGCTGAAACATTAGGTATTTATGGCCAAAGTTCCACTGGTTTTGCAAGTAATATTACTGCTAGTTCTGCCAGTGTAGGATTAAATACTGGTGATGCCGGATATATTAATATCCAAGCAGGAAATCTTTTCTTAACAGATGGAGGAGCTATTAATAATGTAACTTTTGGTGATGGAAAAGGTGGAGATATTATTCTTAATATCAATAACACATTAATGCTTTCAGATGGTTTTGATGTGCCAAGGCCAGGATTTACCGAAATAGGTATGCCTGAACTTGAATTGCTTCCTAGTATTATTATGGCTGGGACAGTTGCCGGTAATGGTGATGGTGGAAATATTTATATAACTGCTCGTAATATAATACTTAATAACGGTGGACAAATAGCAGGTGATACTTATACTTTTGGAAATGCAGGCTTTTTAGATATTAAAGTGATGGAGGATTTAGTAATTGAAGGATATTATTCCGGTAAGATAATATTTAATAGTGGAATTAGTAGTTCTACAATTCTAATGGAAAATGCTGGAAATGCAGGTAGTATTTCAATCCAAGCAAATAAAATATATATAAACAATAATGGAGAGATAACCACTATTGCTGATAATGCTACTGGAGGAAATATAAATATTAAAACTGCAAAATTATTATATTTTAATGAAGGTATGATCACTACTAGCGTACATGGTGGTAAGGGTAATGGAGGTAATATTTCGATTGAAAATCCTACTTTTATTATTATGGATGATAGCAAAATCACTGCTCAAGCGGATGAAGGGCATGGTGGCAATATTAATATTAAATCTGAACAATTTATTTCATCACCGGACAGCTTAATTAATGCTTCTTCTGAACTTGGTTTGGATGGTAAAATTCAAATTGATTCCTTCAATGTTGATATAGAAGGATTTTTAGTTATATTGTCAGATAATATTGTAGAGGCTAGTAAATTGATGAAGAGACCTTGTAGTATGCGAGGAAGTAGTTTTGTAGTTCACAAAATAAATGGTAGCTCACAAACCCCTTATGATTATCAAGCTGTACATTATTTGCTTAAAGATAAGATTGTAACTTCTTTGAAAAAATTAGATAAAAAATTAGTTTTAAATAGTTGTAAAAAAATTAATGATCTAAATTAGAAAGTTCAAACTTTTGTAATACCAAAGAAAAATATTAGAAATCTTATGATATAGTTGATAAAAATATTGATAACTGTTGATATGTTAATATAACTATATGTATGGTGTGCTTGAAAGTTAAAGATGTTCTTTCAATTATGGGGATCACACAACAAGCTAAAATTCAAAAATATCTTCATTAAATCATTGGTAAATTTACCTTAATTTATCAAAATACCATCATTAATTTAATAAATCAGTTAAATGTATAAAATACTAACATTAAATAATATTTCAGTAAAAGGTTTAGAACGTTTGCCACGTGATTATTATGAAGTGGCTTCAGAAATTGTACATCCAGATGCAGTGTTATTACGTTCTTTTAAAATG
>DRQV01000283.1 GCA_011371325.1 Thioploca sp. | reverse complement strand
TAAATTCAAAGTAATCATTTAATATTTCTGTAATATATTCAATTGAAAAACGCTATAAAAATTCTAAAATAATAAATTATTCATAGATATATTTTAATTTACATATAAATTCTGATATTATTTGCGAATCTAAAAAATGCAAACTAAATTTGGTAAAGTAGCTGTATTAATGGGTGGGAAATCCGCCGAACGAAAAATTTCATTATTAAGTGGTCAAGCAGTTTTACAAGCATTGTTGAATCAAAGTATTGATGCTGAAGGTATTGATACAAAAAATGATTTTGTGATGAATTTGGCTAAATTTGATCGGGTTTTTATCGCTTTACATGGCAGAGGAGGTGAAGACGGTACCATACAAGGCCTATTAGAGTTTATGGAAATACCTTATACTGGTAGCGGGGTATTAGGTTCATCTCTAGCATTAGATAAATATCGTACTAAACAAATTTGGCAAAGTTTAGACTTACCAACTCCTAAATCCCGTATTGTAAATATTAATAGTGATTTTACTGAACTAGTTAACCAATTAGGATTTCCACTTATGGTAAAACCAATCCTAGAGGGTTCTAGTATTGGAATGACTAAAGTAAATCAAATGGATGAACTAGCAAATGCTGTTACAATTGCAACTAAGTATAACTGTCCAGTTATAGCAGAATCTTATATTACTGGTAATGAATATACTGTTGCTATTTTAAATAATTCAGTATTGCCTATGATACGGTTGGAAACTTCAAGAGATTTTTACGACTTTAACGCTAAGTATAGTGATGATTCTGAGACTAAATATATATGTCCTTGTGGCTTATCAGATTCACAAGAAAAAGCTTTGCAAAATATTATGATGCAGGCATTTTTAGCAGTTGGAGCTAGTGGCTGGGGGCGAGTGGATTTTATTTGTGATGAACTAGGTCAACCATGGTTATTAGAAGTAAATACAGTTCCTGGCATGACTAGTCATAGTCTAGTCCCTATGGCTGCTAAACAAGCTGGGATTAATTTTGACAAATTAGTTTTAAATATTTTAGCTCTTACTATATAATGACTGGGCAGAAAACTTTCATATCTGACATATTGTCAATTGGTTTGCTATTGAGTTTAATAGTTGGTTGCTTATTATTAACTATTGACCCTCATACCTTACCGGTAAACACTGTACAAATTAAAGGTGAATTGACCAACACCAATTTATTAATATTGCAAGATACTATTTCACAAGCAACTGTAAATGGATTCTTAAGGACTGACCCAACTTTATTAAATTCAGTCTTATTAGCTTTACCTTGGATAGAAACAACACAAGTACAAAAAATATGGCCAGATACTATTATCATTACAATTAATGAATATCAACCAATTGCTAAGTGGGAAAATAAACTCATAGATATTAAAGGAAATATTATATCACTTAAAAATACTAGATATGACCGGGATTTACCAAGATTTATGATGTCAATAAAACATTTAGATGAAATAATATACTATTATATGAAATTTGTTCCAATAATACGAAAAGCTAAATTAGATATTCATGAATTTGGTTATGATACTTTTAGAGCTTGGTATATATTATTGGATAATGGAACTAAATTGTGGTTGGGTAATACCAATATTGAAACTCGATTAAAGCGTTTTTTCAAAATATATCCTGATAAATCATTGGGAAGTAATTCTCATATTGACTTACGTTATAATAATGGTATTGCAATATATTAACAGAGGAAAATATGCCACTTCCCAAAGAAAAAAATAATTTAATCGTTGGACTTGATATTGGTACATCTAAAATAGTAGCAGTTGTAGGTGAGCTCTCTATTGAAGAAGACTCAGTCGAAATTATTGGTATCGGACAACATCCTTCACATGGTCTAAAAAAAGGAGTTGTTGTAAATATTGATTCCACCACCCATTCGATTCAACGTGCTATAGAAGAGGCCGAGTTAATGTCAGGTTGTGATATTAATTCAGTGTATACTGGGATTGCTGGAAACCACATTCGCAGTATGAATTCACATGGTATTGTTGCAATCCGTGACAAAGAAGTATATCCAGAAGATATTGAACGAGTTATTGATGCTGCTCGGGCTGTAGCTATTCCAGCTGATCAAAAAATTATCCATATATTACCCCAAGAATTTATAATTGATAATCAAGAAGGGATCCGAGAACCTATTGGTATGTCAGGGGTGCGTTTAGAAGCCAAGGTTCACATGGTTACTGGAGCTGGGAGTGCAGCCCAGAATATTGCCAAATGTATTGGACAATGTAATTTATCAGTTGATGAAATAATTTTAGAACAGTTAGCTGCTAGTGCTGCTGTATTAACAGAAGACGAAAAAGATTTAGGAGTTTGTTTGGTAGATATTGGAGGAGGTACTACAGATATTGCAATATTTACTGAAGGATCAATACGCCATACTGCAGTAATCCCTATAGCAGGTGATCAAGTCACCAATGATATTGCGGTAGCTATGCGAACACCAACTCAATATGCAGAAGATATAAAAATAAAATATGCTTGTGCTTTAGCTAAACTTACTAATTCTGAAGAAATGATAGAAGTACCAAGTGTTGGGGCACGTCCTCCTAGACTGTTAGCAAGACAAACTTTAGCAGATGTAGTAGAACCACGTTACGAAGAGTTATTAACTTTAATTCAAGCAGTTTTACGTCGTAGTGGTTATGAAGATTTGATTGCCGCTGGGATTGTAATGGTAGGTGGTAGTGCCAAAATGGACGGAGTTGTGGAATTGGCAGAAAAAGTATTTCATGCCCCAGTACGGATAGGTTATCCTAAACGTGTTTCCGGATTAATTGATATAGTTAATGATCCTATATATGCTACTGGAGTAGGCTTACTTTTATTTAGTAATCAATACGGATCTGAACGAGGTTCAGAAATTGCTAGTATTAGTGGTAACAACGTTAAAGAAGCACTAAATCGTATGACAAGATGGTTTAAAGGGAATTTTTAATGGTTAATACTTAAAGATAAAATTAAAAAAACTTTTTTAAGTGTAAATTGTGAACTGAATTCAAACACTTTTAAATGTTTTAAAGAATTTCATTAAGAATTAAGAATTAAGAATTAAGAATTATTTATTATTTGGAGATCAATTGAATGTTTGAATTGATGGATACATATAGCCAAAATGCTGTAATTAAAGTAATTGGGGTTGGCGGTGGCGGTGGAAATGCAGTTGAACACATGCTTCAAGGTAGTATTGAAGGAGTGGAATTCATTTGTGCTAATACCGATGCCCAAGCATTAAAAAACTCTTCAGCTCGAACAATTTTACAGCTTGGCACAGATGTCACCAAAGGATTGGGAGCTGGAGCTAATCCTGAAGTTGGTGAGCAAGCAGCTTTAGAAGATCGTGAACGAATTATGGCCGTTCTTGAAGGTACTGACATGGTTTTCGTTACTGCTGGAATGGGAGGTGGAACTGGTACTGGAGCTGCTCCGGTTGTGGCACAAGTTGCTAAAGAAATTGGAATTTTAACAGTTGCTGTAGTTACTCGGCCATTTCCATTTGAAGGTCGTAAAAGAGCAATGGTAGCTGAAGAAGGCATTCAAGAATTAAGTCAACATGTAGATTCGTTGATTATAATTCCGAATGAAAAATTACGTGATGTATTAGGTAAAGATGCCACTTTAATCGATGCTTTTAAAAAGGCTAATGATGTTTTATATAGTGCGGTACAAGGTATTTCAGAACTAATTACTCGCCCAGGCTTAATAAATGTAGATTTTGCTGATGTTACTACAGTTATGCAGGAAATGGGCTTGGCTATGATGGGTTCTGGTTATGCTAAAGGAGAAGGCAGAGCTCGTAAAGCTGGAACTGAAGCTATATCTAGCCCTTTATTAGCCGATGTTGACTTAAAAGGTGCTAGAGGAATTTTAGTAAACATGACTGCTGGTATGGATTTAAGTATTGGTGAATTTGAAGAAATGGGTGAGGTGATTAAGGAATTTGCTTCAGAAAATGCTACAGTAGTTGTGGGTACTGCTCTTGACCCAGAAATGAATGATGAGTTGCGAGTTACAGTAATTGCAACTGGAGTAGGAACTGCTACCGAAACAATAGAACATCCTAAATTAAAAGAAGTATCTAAACAAGTAGTTACTAGTATTACTAAATCTGGTAAAATTAGCGATTATAAAGAGTTTGATAAACCAACAGTAGCACGTCTGCAAGCTGGTAATGATAGTTCACTTGATGAAAATGATAGTCAATCTTTAGATTACTTAGACGTTCCATCCTTTTTGCGTCAACAAGCATCTTAAAAATTGGTGCTTAATGACTTTAAATTATAATACCGACTGCCTTAATACGACGGGGATACACCTTAGATGATAAAGCAGCGTACCTTAAAGAAGGTAATTAATGCCACTGGTGTCGGTTTACACACTGGTGAAAAAGTATATATAACTTTACGGCCAGCTTTGGCCAATAGTGGAATAATTTTTAGACGAGTCGATTTGGATGTTCCAATAGAAATTAAAGCTCGAGCTGAAAACGTTGGGGATACTAGACTTTCAACAACTTTAGTGAAAGATACAGTTAAAATTTCTACAGTAGAACATTTATTATCCGCTTTAGCAGGTTTAGGCATAGATAATGCCTATATTGATGTTAGTGCACCTGAAGTCCCAATTATGGACGGCAGTGCTGGACCGTTTGTATTTTTAATTCAATCAGCCGGTATAGAAGAACAGAACGTACCTAAAAAGTATATTCGTATTAAACGTACAATAAAGGTACAACAAGGTGATAAATGGGCTCGTTTTGATCCTTTTGATGGTTTTAAAGTTAGTTTTAAAATAGATTTTGAGCATCCAGTTTTTAGACAAAATCCTAATTACACCGAGATTGATTTTTCTAAAACAGCTTTTGTTAAAGAAGTTAGCCGAGCTAGAACTTTTGGTTTTATGCGAGATATAGAGTTACTACGTGAAAATCAATTAGCTCTAGGAGGCAGTTTAGAAAATGCTATAGTAGTCGACGACTATCGTATTTTAAATGAAGATGGTTTACGTTATGAAGATGAATTTGTAAAGCATAAAGTACTTGATGCAGTTGGAGATTTATATTTATTAGGTCATGGCCTAATTGGTGCGTTTAGCGGCCATAAATCTGGACATAAATTAAATAATATCCTATTGCGTACTTTATTAGCAAATGAAAATGCCTGGGAAATGGTGTGTTGTGAGGATAATGATGTGGAGACACCAATATTAGGTTCACTTCAACCCTTAGCATCTTGAATATGAAATTGTAAATGGTATGATTATTGAAAGCAGTGTTATAACAAAGTTGGAAGTACTTTGACTATAATTTTATTAATGGTAGGCATAGATGATTCTTGTTGCCATTTTGTGATAAGAAAAGGGCTCATATAACGCAATCTAGTTGCCCACAAAGAAGAATCTGTATGTACGATTAAAATTTTTTCACGCCAATTTGCAACTTGACAGTGTTGACTTAATGGTGATGGTAAACTGTTATTTAATACTTTATCAATTGATTTCAACATTTTACAATGATTTGATAAATGATATAACCAACTGGACTTGTTTGTTATTATATTAGTTACAGGTTTCATGAAGATTTTAATCTAATTTGGAAAAAAGAATATTATGAATATAGTTTTGATTAAAAAGAATTTTGCGAACAGATTTTATTGGATTTATCCAATAATTATATCAATCGCACTTGTATTTATGCTTACCGTGGCAAGTGCTTATTCAGCTTTACGATTTAGTAAACGTGTCACTGAATCTAGCAATAGTTTAGCATTACGAGTTGATGCTTTGACAAATACCAAACAAATTAATCAATATGCTAAAAATACTGATTTTAGTATTTCTTGGGATAAAATAGCCGGAAAAAAAATTCCTTCTAACATAAAACGTTCGATTCAGCTAGTTTCTAAGAAGTTTTTACAAGAATATCGCTTTCGCACTAGGAGTTTACCAAAAAATTGGCCTTTAAAACAAGGTAGAGTATCATCAAGTTATGGAAAACGTGGTCGACGTATGCATAAAGGCATTGACATAGCTGCTAAAAGAGGTACTCCAATATTTGCAGTAGAAGATGGAGTTGTAGTTCGTGCCAAACGTGTGCGAGGTTATGGTAATTTAGTAGAAATTAAGCATAGTGATATTTATTCCACTCGTTATGGTCATAATAGCAAAAACCTAGTTAAAGCTGGGGATATAGTAAAACGAGGACAAAAAATAGCCTTGGTTGGTTCAACTGGACGTTCAACTGGTCCTCATGTGCATTTTGAAATTCGTCAAGCTAAAGTTGCTATTAATCCCATCAAATATCTAGGTTCTATAAAAAATTTTAGATTATCTGAAAACATAAAACTGTCACAATACGTTAAATTTAAATAATTTAATATTCAGATATCAGAATTTACATTGATATCTGAACATATCTTTAGTAAGTTAATTAAAAATCACTAAAATATCATCCCATTTTAAGCAACAGATTGATAATAAATGTTTTGTGGACGCTTACCCTCACTAAAAAAATACCAACGTTCTGCAATTAAACCCAAATACTGAATTAGAAAAGCACTTAAGGTTAAATATAAAGTAAATACTCCGGAAATTGCTAATATAAGCATAAATATTGGAACTGGAAAAACTAATAATAGAAATATATTTTTTATTATTTTAAGTTCAGTTGCAGATTTATTGTGAAAAAACTCACGAGTATTGAAAGAACCGCACATGGCTCCTTGAGATTTTTGAGTAATAACAGTATGACGTATCCCAATAGCAGTTTGAAGATTTGATTTAAAAGTAATATTATGATTGCGTAATAATGTTGCAACACGAGTTACAAATGCCATTATTATTAATATAATAGACCATAATACATAAAAACCAACTACATCAGCTTCCATGATTATTGAAAAAATTGCTGCTAAAGTAAAACCAGATGCTGTTCCTAATAATATATAATTTATAACCGTCAATGGATTATACCATTCTTGCATAAACTTTACACTAGCATAAATCATGCTGGTACATATAAATAAAGTAAAAGTGCTTAATGTGGCAAGCATTCCAATAATTAAGGACAAATCAATTGATTGAAATTTATCCATAGTAAATAATTGTTGATTCCAACCGAAATAATGAATACAACCATAGAATGCTATGAGTGATATTGTAGCTGGTAAAACTATAACTTCACGGGATAACCAAGAAGTCCGCCATTTGCTCACCGAACGCCAAGCACGCATAGGACGGCCTAAATGGAAAAAAGAAGCAAATAGCCCTGCCATCAAAAATCCAACGGCAAGCAAACTACCTAACGCATAAAAGCTATGGCTATCTTGAGTTGGTAACAATTCCATCATGGAATAAACTTGACCACTATAAAGAGCTAAAAATAAACCCTGACCAATTCCAATTAGAGTAGTTAAAAAAATTACCGAAAATGCTGGATGCATAAGTACCTCTGTATTAAATATCAATATGGTTTATGTAAATATATGGTTACCAACTTGAATAAATATCATCCAATGTTTGTTGGTCTTTTGCCGGTTCTGGTAGTAAACCTTCTTTTTTAAGTGGATTATCAACTCGTTGTAATTCATATTCATGAATTTTAAAATGAGTTTTGCGGCGAGGTAGATAATGATTGGAAGGATTAGTACCCCATTCTGGCATCAACTGATAGCCACCATTTTCTCGAATTAATTGTGATACTTCAGAGTCAGGATCATGAACATCACCAAACAAACGAGCATTAGTTGGACATGCTAATACACAAGCTGGTTTACGTTCTGATTCTGGCAAAGTTTTATCATAAATCCGATCTACACATAAAGTACATTTTTTCATTACTTTTTGTTTCTGATCAAATTCACGAGTACCATAGGGACAGGCCCAAGAACAATATTTACAACCGATACATTTATCATAATCAACTAATACTATGCCATCTACCTCACGTTTGTAACTAGCTCCAGTTGGACAGACTGGTACGCAAGGAGGATTTTCACAGTGAAGGCAACTTTTGGGAAAATGTACAGTTTCAGTATTAGGAAAGGTTCCCACTTCAAAAGTTTGTACTCGATTAAAGAATGTCCCGGTTGGATTAGCATCATATGGATTTACATCTGACATTGGTCCAGCCCAACCAGAAGTATTCCATTCTTTGCAACTGGTTACACAAGCATGACAGCCAACACATACATTGAGATCAATAATTAAAGCTAGTTGTTTCATTTAGACTACTCGCTTTGGTTACAAAACTGGATTAAATAAATATTCTTTATAGAATTATTATCAATTTAAATATCTTTATATTGTCTTAATTACAATTTTCAGAATAAAACCATTATAAACCATAAAAGCAAGATAATTTCGATCCAAATAATTAATATATTTTTATGAAGGTCTGAAAGAAGTGCCTAATTGATAAAAAGCTTTAAAATCTATTTAATTAGCCATATCCTTAGCATTATTCATCGGTACCGGTAAAAATCAATAATAAAC
>DRQV01000282.1 GCA_011371325.1 Thioploca sp. | reverse complement strand
CTTATTCCTATTCAGAATCCAGTGGTAATGTAAAAGCTGAAGCACATAGAGGTTCATTAGAATTAACTTTACGCAAAGGTTTAATCACTAGTATTACCCAATATGGTATTAATGATCGTGAAACTAATAAACAGGTGAAAGGTAAAGATGTTATAATAAAGGATCAGGATTTTCGTCAAGGATTTCGGTTATCTTTAACAGAAAAACTAGATGCGGTAGTTGGAGGTTTTTGGGAAAGAAGTAGTACCAAATATTTGGAAGATAGATTTGTCTATTATGGTGGTGTTAGATTTATGGCAGTTGATAGCCCTAATTTAGATATAATGTTGGGATTATTTTATGCTGAAACCTCAACTACATTTATGAATAGCGAAATGCAAAGCACTCCAAAATATAAGAATTTCCCTTCTGTAGAAGACTATGATTCTAATGCTATACGTTTAAGCCAAAGATTAAGTTGGAAAATGACCCCGACTGTAACTTTGGTTGGAACTGGTGATTATATGGTATTTTTGGATAATACTGATTATTATTTCTGGAAACTAAAAACTGGATTAAATTTTAAATTTAGTAAAAATATTTCTTTCGTTGTTTCTTATTTTATTAACTATGATTATAATCCGTTTATTGAAGCTGTACAAGATTATCTTGATAAAAGGCGAACTATCCTCCCTGCAAATACTGGTAATATATATAGAAGAGACACTATATTGTCTTTTGGATTTAAATTGACTTTTTAATCTGGATAACTGAGTTCTATAATATATAGCATATATTATCGTATAACGTAGAAACAAGGCGTGCCTTGTTCTTACAGTGCTTAGTTATTTCAGAAAATCGTATCTCAATAAAGGCTATCAAAGTTATTATAATGAGAATACCAGACATATTGCAAAGATTTATACGAAATATTAAGTATTTTTTCATACCAATTTGAAGATTTAATTAACATGTTGTCCATATTCCCATGCCATTATGACTTCTACTACTAATAAAACCTCAGATTTTTGGAAAGCAGTTAGAAATAACGTAAAATTACAACATCAAACTGCAATAAAACCTACTTCTCGTGATAAAAATATACCATTATCATTTGGCCAGGAAAGAATTTGGTCAGTTGAACAATTACAAACTGATAATGTAGCACATAATTTGAGAGCTGTATTTCAATTAACAGGAAAACTCGATATTGCTATCTTAGAACAAAGCTTCCAGAAAATTATCCAACGTCACGAAATATTACGAACCACATTTACTGTTATTGATGAAAAACCGGTACAAATAATAGCTCCTGAACTAATTATAAAATTATCAGTTGAAGAAATTCAACAAGCTGATATTAAAAATTTAGCTACTAAAGAAGCTCAACAAGTTTTTGACTTAACTAAAGGACCATTATTAAGGATAAAACTATTACGGTTAGCTAAAGATAAACATATTTTACTATTAACAACTCATCATATGATCAATGATCGTTGGTCAACTAGCTTATTTATTAGGGAATTAGCTACACTTTATGTCGCATTTAGTGCCAATAAGCCAGCATCCTTACCAAAACTTCCAATTCAATATGCTGATTTTGCTCAATTTCAACGTTTACAAAAACTAGATTCACAATTAGATTATTGGAGACAACTACTTAAAGGTAAATTACCAGTATTACAATTACCTACTGATTTTAAATCTCAAATTATCCCTACCTATCAAGGAGCAACTCAATATTTAACTCTTTCTAATAGCTTAGTAACTTCTCTTAAATATTTAGCCAAGCAGGAAGGAATTTCTTTATATGTTGTTTTATTGACAGCTTTTAAAATTTTACTATATCAATATTCTCAACAAGAAGATATTATAATTTGCTCACCAATAGCTGGTCGTTATCGGATAGAAACTAAGAAACTTATTGGTTACTTTAGTAATTTAGTTTTAATTAGAACTAATTTAGTTGGTAATCCAAGTTTTAAAGAGCTGGCTAAACGAGTAAGTCAAGTCACTTTAGATATTAACCAAAACCAAGATTTGCCTTTACAAAAATTAGTTAATTCCTTAAACATATCTAGCCAAATTTTATCTCGTGCTTTATTTGCTCTACAAAATGTTCCAAATCAACCAAATAAAATGGCTGATATAGATATAATTTCCTTGGATATAGAAGAAGGGGTTGCTAACTTCGATTTATTTCTTTCCATGAAACCGAAAGGTGAAGAAATAATTAGTA
This sequence comes from Thioploca sp., assembly GCA_011371325.1. Lineage (GTDB taxonomy): Bacteria > Pseudomonadota > Gammaproteobacteria > Beggiatoales > Beggiatoaceae > DRQV01. The sequence continues at coordinate 2,637 of DRQV01000282.1, read as the reverse complement.
TTTTACGTTATAAAACTGAATTATTTAAGCAGGCAACAATTATTCGATTATTAGCCAACTTTCAAACTCTACTAGAAAAACTGGTTAAAAATCCAAATATTCAACTCATTGATTTAGCATACTTTAAAACTGTACAACTTACTGATATAATAGCAGATTATGTAGCTCCACGTAAAGAATCCGAGCAAATTATTGCAAATGTTTGGCAAGAAATATTACAACAAGATAAAATTGGAATTTATGCTAACTTTTTTGATATTGGTGGTCGTTCTTTGGCAATGGTAGCAGTATGTGATAAATTACAAAAACTATTTAACCGGGAAATTGCAGTCGTTGAATTATTTAAGTCACCAACCATCAGTGGCATGGCACAATATTTGAGCAAGCAACAAGCAGGACAGGATTTCTCTAAAATACGTAACCGAACTGCCAAGCAAAAAATGGCTAATCAAAAACGTATGATGAAATTTAGGAAAAGAGTTAAGATTTAATAAACTTAAGAAATTTATTATAAATTAATGGTTTGGTAATATAACTACCTTGAATTAAATCACATTGATTGTCTTTTAGAAAATTTAATTGTTCTTTAGTTTCTACACCACCGCCAATAAGCTTAATGTTTAGTTTATGAGCTAATTCAATGATAGTTTTGATTAATATCATATCATAACTATCAGCAGTAATATTATTAATAAAAAATGGATCAATTTTTAAAATATTAATAGGAAACTGCCGTAAGGAATGCAAAGAACCCCAGTCTGAACCAAAATTATCTATCGATATTTGTGTTCCTAAACTTTCTAATTCATCTAAATTATTGGCAGTATCTGGTAAATTTTTGAGAAAAGATTCTTCATCGATTTCTAATATTAAGGAATATGCTGGTAAATTAAACTTTTGTAAAACTTCCTTTATGGTTTCAATAGTACGATCATTAGTTAGCTGATAAGCTGAAATTTTGATTGCAATTTGTACATTAGCTAAATCAATATTTTGCAATTGTTGAACAGTGGTATTTAACCACCATTTCCAAATTGGAGTTATCAACCCGCATTTTTCTGCTGGTGTAATAAACTGTTCTGGAAACATAGATTTATCATTTCGCCAACGTAATAACGTTTCAACTGCAACCATTTTTTCAGATTTAATATCAATTATAGGTTGATAATATAAATCAAACTCATTATATGCTAAAGCATTGCGTAACTCATCCTCTAATTTTAAATGTTCAATAATTTGAACATTCATTTGTTGGGTAAAAAACTGATAAGCATTACGCCCACTTTCTTTAGCTTGATACATTGCGATGTCGGCATTTTTTAATAAGGTTTCAACATCAGAGCCATCCTCGGGAAATAGTGCAATGCCAATGCTGCCAGCAATGGAAACCTTATTTTCTTCAAGAACAAATGGACTAGCAAGGCTATCTAATAATTTTTCTGCAATATTTTTTACAAATAAATATTCATCAAAATTATCAATGATTATAGTAAACTCATCGCCACCTAAACGGGCTACAGTATCAAATTCTCGAACCCCTTGTTGTAACCTTTTAGATGCTTCTTGTAATAAGCTATCACCAATTTTATGACCTAAAGTATCATTGACTTGTTTAAAATGATCTAAATCAATAAACATAACTGCTAACTTTTTTTTACGTCGTTTAGCAATTTGTAATGTTTGAGATAGTTTTTCTACAAATAAAGTTCGATTTGGTAAATCAGTTAAAGCATCATGATGAGCTTGATGCCAAATTAATTCTTCAGCTTGTTTACGTTTGGTAATGTCATTAAAAATAGCAACGTATTGAATAATCTTGCTATTAGAATCTTTAATCGCTACGATGGAAAGCCATTCTATATAAACTTCTCCATTTTTGCGTCGATTCCACAATTCTCCTTGCCATTTGCCAAATTTTTGTAAGTTTTCCCACATATCCTTATAAAATTGTAGATCATGGTAGCCAGACCTCAAAATATTAGGTTTTTTACCAATTACTTCTTCTTTTGCATAACCAGTAACTGCGGTAAAAGCTGGATTTACCATTAAAATATTATTATCAGCATCAGTTACAATAATTCCTTCAGTAGTAGTTTCAAAAACTGTGACCGCTAACCGTTGATTTTTTTCTGCCTGTTTACGTTCTGTAATATCAATTCCAACCCCAACAATATGTTCTGCCTTATTTTTCTCATTATAAAGAATGGCATGATACCAACTTATAAAAATTGGTTGTTTATCTTTAGTTAACCAAAAACTTTCTTGTTGTAATGCTTTTTTAGTACCTAACATAGATCTAAAATAATTTTGACATGGCTCGATATTTTCAGGAGTTAAAAATAAATCATAAATATAAAGTCCTTCAACTTCCTCAAGGGTATAACCAGTTAATTTTTCGCAAGTTTTATTAAAAAGAATAATGCGACCTTCTATATCAAACACAATAACCAAACTACCAGCAGCATTAATGATTGCATTGTTAAAATCACGTTCTTTGCGTAAATCTTCTTCCACTAATTTATGTTCAGTGATATTACGAGATACCATAGCAATGCGAGTAACATTATTAAATTCATCAAATACTGGATAAATACAATGATCAAACCAGATATTTTTTTGATCTCTTTCTTCAAATCT
>DRQV01000281.1 GCA_011371325.1 Thioploca sp. | reverse complement strand
TCGTGGTTCTTGTTCAGGAATTAATTGATAAACATTACAACCTAATTCTTGCTGAGAAAGTATAGATGACTTTTCCATTGAAACATCATAATACCAATAGTTATTAGTATTTACCAATACAACTCCATCAATTGCAAATTTTAAACGAACCTGCCCTGGTAAAATCCAACTATCAACCTCTTTAAAGCCTTTATCAGTTGGATTTAATTGTGTTATTTTGGTTGTTGGAGAAAACTCTTCTATATCGATTGGTTTTTCAGATATTGTAGATTGCTCGGAAACTCCCCCAGATGTTTCATCAGACATTGCTTCTACTAGAATTGGATTTTCCGGCTTAATCATAGGTTTATTTTGACAACTTGCATACAATGTATTAGTTGCCCATATAAAAGAAATATATCCATCACATGAAAGATTGTAACTATCTAATAATACGGCATTATTAGGTTTTAATGCCAATAAATTCAAACGTTGTTGTCTATCTTCATCCATTTCCTGAGTAATTAAATTACCAGATTCGGTGATTGCCAATGGCCAGCCAGGAATTGAACGAGTTACAGATTCAACCGGTTTATCTATTTGTAAATTCCAGCTGCGTAATACCCATTGCGATTGCCAATAATCTTGTTCTGGTAACGGTAAGATCATATTAGGATGATGCTTAAAAGAGCGTTGTTCGGCAAGATAAAACCATCCATCATGTAATAAAGGAGGTCGACGATCATACCATATCATGTCATTAATTGGGGCGGGACGTCTTTCTTGATTATTATCTATTTTTTCTGATAGTTCAAGTAGTTGTGGAGAAAATAGTTGTTCAGTTTTTTTATCGAATACCTGTACTTCTAACGGTTCATAATTATTATAAAATACCACCATATCTTCATCCATCATTAAATCATTATAACTTTTTGACAATAACCAACTCTGTTTGGGGGCTTCCAAATTACTAGTATTATACAGATGTAAACGATGATAACCTTTATTACCCATAGAAGCACTCCATAATTTTTCATTTTGGAGTTTTAACCAGGTTAAATTGGTAGCTAATTCTAATTCAGCCAATATTTCTGGTTTTTTATCAACTCCCCAACGTAAAGTAATTAAAGATTGATTGCTTAAGCCAGCCAATATATTAGAATCAAGCATTAAACTACGTTGAATTTCAGTTGAAGTAGGTAGCAAACCAACATCTTTCAGTTTATCATCAGTAAACGATATAATTTGTAAATTATTACCAACATTTGCTTCCCATGAATTTATCGGTAAAGCAGCAAAAGCATCTTGCCAATCCAATAATAAAGCTCTTTCATCATCTAATGCTGGTGACCAACTATAAGATACTTGATTTACCAAAGGAGTTATACGATTTATTAAAGCTGGTTTAGTTGGGTTTTCAACATCAAACAAAGAAATAGCGACTCGTCTAGCTCTTTTTATATCCTCATTTTCTTTAACTTGATCATCCATACCAACCGCAAATAAACGATCTTCATGAAAGAATAGTTTTTCTGACCAACCAGGAATTATTAATTCGCCAAGTATCGTGGGATTAGAAGAATCGCTGAGATCAATAACCCATAAAGGATCAGTGCGTTCATAAGTTACGATAAAAGCTCGGTCATCAACAAATCTAGTGGCAAATAAACCTTCTCCCGGAGCTATTTTATCAACTTGACCAGCTAAAGTAACTTGTTCTGGAGTCAAATTATAAATGGCTAAAGTACTACCATCAGTGCGATTTTCTGGACCATAAACAACTCGTAATTGTTGATTTAATACATTTAAATGAAATTCAGATGGAACTTGACCAGGGACTTTAATTAATGGTAATTCTACCAATGGATCAGATTGAGTCAAATCAAATACTTGGATTTGGGTAGTCCGCCATTTATCTTCTTCTGGATTATGATTAGCAATTACCAAATTATCAGAGAAAATTGCTATTTGGGGAGAATAACCTATAATTTTAGCTTCATCAATAACTTCTAATTTTCCAGTATTTTTTAACTCTAAAACATTGATAGATAAATTATTTCTATTAGCAAAATATGTTGTAACACAAACTTTACATATTTCATCAATCGAATCATATCGTTCGCTAACACTATAAATATAATTCCCTCTTCGTCTTGATTCAATAAATCTACCTGATATAGTCATTTTATCTATTGTATTCAATCTATTATCAGCACCTTGTTGTAAAACTATTAGTTCAGTTGCGGCCTCGTTATAACTATTGTAATTAACTTGTAGTAATATATAGTAATCATCTATTATATAAAGTTCTTTAGGATTACCAGACAAAGCAATTGAAGCAATTAAATTTGGTTTGGAAATATCTGATACATCAATTACTTGGAATCGTTTTGCTGCTTCATTAGCATATAGTAATTTATTGCCAACTAGACGGAAAATATCAGGTTTTTCAGTTTGTACGTTATTGTCATCATCATAGTCAGGAGTAGCTGATTCAGTTAAACTAGCTGGTTCAGAAGATTCATTAACAACCATATTAATAGCATCTTTTGATACGCGATAATTATTTACGTAATCATTTGGTAAAAAAAATTGTTGGCCTGGTAAACGTTCTCTGCTTGCTGTCAAACTTAAAGGTAATAAAGTGGAAGCTTGCCATAAATCAGTATTAATTGGATTTTCGTTAGCTCCAACTGCTATCAATGCTAAAAAACAACGATGATTTTCCGGACAAGATTCATCAAAATCTGCTACTTTAAATGCTGCAAAAGGTTTTATATCAATAGCATTTGGATATACTGAAGCTAAACCTTTTTTCCATTTTAAGGATGATATTAATGATTTAAATTCATTAGAATCTAAATCGAACCATACTAAATATATATCCACATCATCTAAGTTTTGATCATTACTAATTATGATTTGTGTACTATTATCAGTAGATTCTAAATTCAATTGTAAGGCTTGAGCTGAAAAACTTAATAAAATTATCCCATATAACAAGGAACGTAAAACTAACATGGATTGTCTCCTTAAATTAAAATATTAATAGAAGTGTAGCAATAGATCGTTGAATATGCCAATTTTTTATTACCTTGCTAGGATATTTATCAATTGAATACAGAATTTCAAAATATATGTTAAATCATAAAAAAATTATCATTAGAACTTTGAAAAATTATTAAAAAAATTATTTGTCTATAAAAGTAGCATAGCTTTATCTACTCATAAGTGAGAGCCACAATTTTACCATCACTATTATAAGCTATCAAAATATTATCAATAACTATTGCTGGTAATGTAATAGGGTATTTACCTATACGATAACGAGCAACAAAACTACCATCATCTTGCCGCATCCAATGTAAATAACCTTCCATATCACCAACAACTACATAATCACCAATACTAACCGGAGCAGTTATACCACGAGCTTGCAATTTATCCTGTCGCCACCAATCATCACCAGAGAAACGTTCAAGAGCATATACATAGCTATTCGGATCAGTTATGTATAAATAATTTAGATCAACTCCCAGACCAGAATAGGAAGATAAACGTTTTTGCCACAATAATCCTCCTTTCATTAAATCAATAGCTACAGTATGTCCCTGATAACTAGTTACATAAACTATATCGCCTTTCAAGACAGGGTCTGCATCAATATCAACCATTCGCTCTAATTCAGTTCTGCCACTAGGAATTGCAATCGCTGTTTCCCATAAAACTTTACCTGTTTTAAGTTCCAACAAGGCTATTTTACCATTATCAAATCCAGCAATAATCAAATCTTGTACTAAAATTGGGGTACTAGTTCCACGTAAACTAAGTCGAGTATTTCTGGTTCTTTCATATATCCATAACTGATTACCATTTTTACTATCTAATCCAAATAACTTCCCATCAATAGTACGCACTACTATAATCCCTCGGTTAATCCGTGGAGTTGCTAAAATTTCACTAGATACTTGAGTACGCCATTTTTCAGTACCATCAATTTCTGATAGTGCTATTACCTCTCCTTTTTGAGTTCCAAAAATTGCTAAACCTTCACCAATACCTGGCCCACCAGAAATGGGAGCGTCTATTTCTTGTCGCCATACTGGTTTACCATCAGTTAAATTAAGTGCTTGAATTAATCCTTCATTAGAAGCAGTAAATAATAATCCATCATCAACAACAGGAATAAGTTTAGCGTAACCAGTGTCATCATTACTTCCTATGTCAGCAGTCCATAAAGTTTTTATAGTTAAAGTTGGGGTAAATTCAACTAAAGGAGCAGGTGGTTCGGCATTATCCTTACTGCCAAAACAACCAGATAGCAGAATAAGTAGATAGATTGCTAATAAACGTATATTCATATAAGTAATTTATTTTTAAATTAAGAGTTATTTCGGAAGATATCAATAGTAAATATCTTTAATTAATTCCAATATCCTATTTATGATATACTACCAACCTAAGTATAGATAGAGATTAAATATGGATAGTAAAATCAATTATGCAATTGTTGGTTTATTTGTAATCATATTAAGTATTGTATTAGTTGCTTCAATATTATGGCTAAGTGTTGATATTGATAAAAAACATTATCGAACTTATCAGGTTTATATTAAAGAATCAATTTCAGGACTAAATCTTAAATCTCCAGTGAAATATAATGGTGTTACAGTCGGATATGTATATGATATTGCTTTAAATTATAAACGTCCTAATGAAGTACGGATTTTATTAAATATAGAACATAATTTACAGTTAAGACAAGATACTACAACTTTTTTATCCGTTCAAGGTCTAACTGGATTAGCTTATATAGAAATTACCGGGGGTAGTATTACAGCTCCTTTAATTAAGGTTAAATTAGGCCAAAAATATCCAGAATTAAGTAATAAACCATCATTATTAACCCGTTTAGATGCCACTGTATCTAGTTTATTAGATAATTTAAATTCGGAAATTACTAGTAGTCTATTATCTAATGTGAATATTTTATCAGAAACAGTTAATAATTTATTATCTAAAAACAATATTGAATCTCTAACCAAAACTTTGCATAATTTTGAAGTAATTAGCAATACCTTGGCAACTCATGATCAAGATATTGAGACAACTTTAGTAAATACTCTGAAAATAACTACTAATATCGACACTATAAGTGAAAAAATAATATCTTTAACAGATGAATTAGAAAATAGTTTAATTGCGGTTGAAAATGGTTCAGTTGATTTTGCTGAAATTGCTAGTACGATTAAAGATACTTCATACACTTTTATTAAAACGGTTTCTTTGGTAAATCATGTAGTAGAAGAAGTTGAAACGACTACTAAAACAATTGGCAGAATAGCTGATAATATTGGAATTGCAGTGAAAAATAGCCGACATGATATGGATTATTTTACCCGTCAAGCATTGCCAGAAGTAACCAATTCATTACGAGAATTACAAGTATTATTAAATACCTTACGCAATTTTACTAGAGAATTAGAACGCAAACCTAATATGTTATTATTTGGGAAATAAAAATGTCTACACAACAATTCGTTCTTACTATTTTATTTAGTTTAATCAGTCTAAATATTCTTGCTGCCCCTAAAATATATTTATTTAACACTCCATTAAAAACTATTCCAGCCACAATGGAAGGTGATAAAATGTTATTAGTATCTATTCCCAAGGCAGCTCCTGGTTTTGATACTTCAGCTTTAATTTATACTAATGATGGTTATGAAATTAAATATCATGATGGAATTCAATGGGCTGATACTCCGACTCGAATGTTGTTACCATTATTAGTTCATTATCTTGAAACTAGTGGTAAATTTAAAGCAGTTTTGTCCGCAACTACAGCTCCAATAGCTAGTGAATTACGTTTGGATACTGAGATTTTACGTTTACAACAAGAATTTTTTACTGAACCAAGTCAAGTGCGTTTAGTATTCCGAGTTCAATTATTTGATATGGAAAATAGACAAGTAAAAGCTACTAAGGTATTTGAAATTATAGAAAATGCTGTAAGTAAAGATGCTGAAGGAAGCATATTTGCAACTAATGAAGCAGTTATTATTTTATTGAATAAAGTGGTTAAATTTATAGTTGGACAGCTTTAATTATTATAAATATATTTTAAATAAAAAATTATTACCTATTTTAGATGGGGCTGTTGGTTGAATTCCTATCAAAATTTATTGTTGATTTATTTTCTTAATGGATATTTGTATATGAGTTTCAACTCTTTTATTTTGGCTAGTGGCAGATTTTATTTTTACAGCTATATTTAGTTTATCTAATTGAATTTGAATTTTTTCTAAATCTTGAAAGTTATTTAAAATTAGGTATAAATCAATTTTTTGTTGGCGGAAGGTAATTTTTTTAATGAATAAGTTTGGAATAGATTTTAAGGTTGGTGTTATTTTATTTAAGGTAGATAAAAATATTTCGTTTACTTGTTGCTGTTCACGTAAAGCGACTAAATTTTGTTCCATTTGAACTCTGGGGTTTACAATTTTTCTAGCTTTAGGGAAAGTATTTCGATAAATTTCTGTTATTTGCTGATTTAGGATTTGTCGTTGTTGAGATAAGTCTCTATATTCCATTATTTGTTCTGTAATATATAGCCCACTCCAGATCAAACCCAATGCTATCGTCAACCACCAATGTCGCAATAAGTTATTATTCTGTGGACGATATTCACCTTGTAATAAATTTAGCTGTTTATCAACAATTATCCCGTCTAGTATATTACTCTCAATAATTTTAAGCGGAAATCCTAAAGTCTGTAAATTGGTTAAATCCATTGTGGTTTTATGATTAATAACTATTATTTGTTCGGGTTGACTGTTTGTTACAGCCAGTTGCAACATAAAAATTAAATTATCTACTTCAACAGCAAAACCAGCCTGTAAACCTGTACGTACTAACACAATATCATCTGTATACATCACTGTCCAATTATTACTTTGGTATAAGATTGCTAATACATCTGGTATTATTACTGCTGGTTTGAATCCTGCTGTTTGTAAACGTTGCAAGTAGTTTTCCAAACATGTTCTGGCTATAACTGCGACTGGAATATTGCCTGCTACTGGTTGGCCAATTGCAAAATGTAAATTTTCTACTTCGTCGATTAATTGTTCTTCTAAAGCATAAGGTATAGCTTGGATAATTTTATGGCGGTTTTTACTGGGAATATTGACTTGAGTTAGGATTACTTCAGTGCTGGGAATTAGTATTAACGGTTGATAATTGCTAGTTGGGACTTCATTTAATGGAACGCTAATTGCGCTATTGATAATTCGTTTTTTACGGTCAAAAGTGGCCCAACTAACTAATTCTTTGGTATGGAAGCGAATTAATAAAGGAATGTGCATTTTTTTTGGATAAAATATTGATAAATGTATTGTTACAGGATACTATGTAAAGAAATATTAAGTCAATTTTAATAGGAGTAATTATGTTAAATACAAGTAAGGGTTTTACTTTGATTGAGTTATTGATTGTGATGGCAATCCTAGGTATGTTGGCTGCTCTAGTAGGACCGAGCTTATTTAAACAGCTTGATGCAGGTAAAGTAAGCACAGCATCTACCCAAATGTCTAGTATTGAAGCTGCATTGGATAGCTATCGATTAGATTTATTTAAATATCCAAAAAGTTTAGAGGCACTAGTGAAAAACACTACAAATAGTCCTAAATGGCATGGTCCTTACTTGAAAAAAAGCATACCTAAAGACCCTTGGGGAAATGAATATCAATATAGAAGCCCTGGCCGTGAAAGACGAGATTATGATCTCTATTCATTTGGAGCTGATGGACGTGAAGGTGGTGAAGAAATAGATGCTGATATTAAAAGTTGGGAAATAAAATAATTAGGTTCTTACTGTCTGAAGCTATACCATTAAGTTAAGATTTGGATAACCACAAAGGATTATCCCTACAAGTAATCATGTTATGTAGGTAAGGTTGCCCTTAACTTAATGGCATTATAAAGATAAAACTCTTTAATAAATTTTGTCCTAACTAAATATTATTAAATATGCAATACCGAGATTTACGAGATTTTATAACTAAATTAGAAGAATTTGGAGAGTTAAAACGAATTAAGCTAACTATCGATCCTTATTTAGAAATGACTGAAATTAGTGATCGTACTTTGAGAGCTAAAGGACCTGCTTTATTGTTTACTAAACCCAAAGGACACAATATTCCTGTTTTAACCAATTTATTTGGAACAACTAAGCGAGTTGCCTTAGGTATGGGGCAGGAATCAGTAACATCATTGCGTGATGTGGGAACTTTGTTAGCCTTTCTGAAAGAACCAGAACCTCCCAAAGGGGTTAAAGATATATTTAATAAATTGCCAATGTTCAAGCAAGTTATGAACATGCCAGCTAAGTTAATAAAAAATGCTGCTTGTCAAGAAAATATATCAAATGGTACCGAAGTTGATTTGACCACTTTACCAGTGCAAACTTGTTGGCCAGAAGATATTGCTCCTTTGATTACTTGGGGTTTAGTTATTACTAAAGGCCCGACCAAAAAAAGGCAAAATTTAGGAATTTATCGGCAACAAATTATTGGTAAAAATAAAGTTATAATGCGTTGGTTATCACATCGTGGTGGAGCGTTAGATTATCAAGAATGGCAACAAGCCCATCCGGGGAAACCATTTCCAATTGCAGTAGCTATCGGCTGTGATCCCGCTACAATTTTAGGAGCTGTGACTCCAGTTCCTGATTCTTTATCAGAATATGCTTTTGCTGGTTTATTGCGTGGTAATCGTACTGAAGTTGTAACCTGTTTAACTCATGATTTACAAGTGCCAGCTTTTACTGAAATTGTCTTGGAAGGTTTTATTTATCCAGACGAAGTTGCTCCTGAAGGACCTTTTGCTGATCATACTGGTTATTATAATGAAGTAGAAAGCTTTCCAGTTTTTACAGTTGAACGTATTACTCATCGTTCTGACCCAATTTATCACAGCACTTATACTGGCCGTCCTCCCGATGAACCAGCTGTATTAGGAGTAGCATTAAACGAAGTATTTATTCCAATTTTACAGAAACAATTCCCTGAAATAATAGATTTTTATTTGCCACCTGAAGGTTGTTCTTATCGGATAGCTATAATCAGTATTAATAAGCAATATCCTGGCCATGCAAAACGAATAATGTTTGGGATTTGGTCGTTCTTACGTCAATTTATGTATACTAAATTTGTAATAATCACTGATGCTGATATTAATGTACGAGATTGGCAAGATGTTATTTGGGCGGTGACAACTCGTATGGATCCAGTTCGTGATTCAATTATTATTGAAAATACTCCAATTGATTATTTAGATTTTGCTTCTCCAGTATCAGGATTAGGTGGTAAAATAGGTTTCGATGCTACTAATAAATGGCAAGGTGAAACCCAACGTGAATGGGGTAAACCAGTTAGTATGAATAAAGCAGTGAAAAGTAAAATTGATGATATTTGGAATGAACTTGGTATATTTAATACCAGCAGCAAATAATCATTCATCTTTGAAATATTTAACTTTAAGTAACTTACGGAAAAACTATGCTCCAAAAATCATCCATAATAATCAATGAAGAACTTTGGGAACAAGCCAACTGGATTGGAACTGCTTTTGCCTCTTCTGAAGATGAAATACCCGCTATTGCGTTGGTATTTGAAACAAAAACTCCAGCAATAGAAATTTTTCAACAATGGCAAGCTGATTTTGGTAAAATTGATGTGGATGAGAAATTGCGTATCTCTATAATTGAAGGAGAGATTCCAGAACTAGCAGATGGATATACAATTCATATCACTCCCAATTTAGACAAGTTTTTAAAACAGTCTGAAAACGAAGTGCAGATAGATATAACAAATAAGCATCAAAGATTAGTTGTTTCAGAAAATTCTACTGGATTAACCGATTTCAAAACTTCTTTTGCAAAATTTAAGCAATATCATATTTTGCCAGCATTTTATATCGATGAATCCATCCAACCCATTTTTGATTTTGCATTGTTGAAAACTGTAATTAATTTTCGTAATGTGGCTGATATTTCTGAAAATGACATTGATGCAGCTATTTTTAAATAGTAACTTAAAGTTACGCCATGAGAAAACCGCCTACTAAAAGTAGGAGCAGTAATCTGATTGCCATTAACTAAATTGGGGAAATAACTGGCATCATTAAGCTAAAATATGGCAAAATAGGATTTTTCGGATTTCAACTGTGAGTTAGAACTGGGTAAATAACTATTCTAATTCCAATATAACTTTAAAGAACTAATGACTCAATTCAACAGTGACGAAGCTTATCAGAATTATATTTTACCTGGAGTATCTCGTACTTTTGCCTTAACTATTCCACAATTACCATCTAGTTTGTGCAAAATAGTCAGCAATGGCTATTTACTATGTAGAATTGCCGATACAATAGAAGATGAACCTAACTTAACTCCCAGCCAGAAAAGATATTTTTCTCAAAAATTTACTCAAGTAGTTGCTGGTGAATATGATCCTGATTTGTTAAGTAAAGTTTTATACCCATTATTATCTGATAGCACATTAGAAACCGAAAAAAATTTAATTACAAATTTATCCAGTATAATCAGATTAACTCATAGTTTCACTCCACAACAGCAAAAGTCTTTACATAAATGTGTGAAAATTATGGCTGCTGGTATGGCCGAATTTCAACAAAATAGTAGTCTTGATGGATTAAAAAACCTAGCTGAAATGGATCGTTATTGTTATTACGTGGCTGGTGTTGTTGGTGAAATGCTCACAGAATTATTTTGTGATTATTCGCCTAAGATTGCTGAACATAAAAATCTGTTGCAAAAGTTAGCTATATCATTCGGTCAAGCTTTACAAATGACTAATATTCTTAAAGATATTTGGGAAGACCAACAACGAGGAGTCTGTTGGTTGCCACAGGATATATTTACTCCATTTAATTTAAAAAATTTAACCTCTGGTCATTATGAACCGGCTTTTGGTGATGGTCTTACCAAATTGATTGGGATAGCTAATGGCCATATGTATAATTCTTTACGTTATATTTTACTAATTCCTACTTCTGAAAAGGGTATTCGCCGTTTTTGTCTATGGGCATTAGGTATGGCAATATTAACTGTACGACGAATTTTAAAACACAAAGATTTTTCTAACAGTCAACAGGTAAAAATTTCTCGGCGTAGCGTAAAAACAACTATTTTAATCAGCAACCTAGTTACTAGTAACGATACCAGTTTACGGATTTTATTCTATTTGTTAACTCGCAGTTTACCAACAAAATAACTTTTACAAACTTGATCTTTACAAACTTGATTATTATAATAGCTCAGCTAATTTCATAAAGCCGGCGTAGCTCAGTTTGGTAGAGCAACTGATTCGTAATCAGTAGGTCGGACGTTCAAATCGTCTCGCCGGCAATTATAATTGACTATGTTTTCGTAATAAATATAAGAAAAATGGAGCTCCAAATCCAGCAGTTAAAATACCTAATCGTATTTCAGTAGGGCTAGTAATGGTACGAGCTAATAAATCAACTAAGATTAAAAATACTGCCCCAATAATTGCACTTAATGGGATTAAATACCGATGTTTAGGCCCTACAAATAAACGAACCATATGTGGAATAATTAAACCAACAAATCCTATCACTCCACTAACCGCAACAGCAGTTCCCGTTAATAATCCAGTGCCGAATAAAATAATCCATTGTACTTTCTCTACTTCAATTCCTAATGAGTAAGCCGTTTCCTGTCCCATTAGTAATATATCAAGTTCTCGAATATAAGCTATAGCAATGATTCCACCGATTAATATTCCTGGTAAAGCTATCCAAACATGTGACCAAGTACGATTATCCAAACCACCCATAAGCCAAAATACTATTTCCCGAGCGATATCATACTCAACCCAAGCTACTGTTATGATAAAAGAAGTCATGGCAGCGATTAAAGCATTTAGAGCAATACCAGCCAAAAGTAACACTGCTACTGGCGTTTTACCATTTTGAGTGGCTAAAATATATACGATAAATAATGCTAATAAAGCTCCTACAGAAGCAAAAATAGGAATGTAAAACATAGAATAACTAGCTAATCCGGAAGCTAATGCAATCACTGACCCCAAAGCTCCTCCAGAACTTGTTCCAATAATACCAGGAGAAGCTAGTGGATTTTGAAACAAGCCTTGCATTTGAGTGCCTGCTATTGCTAATGCAGCTCCTACTAAAGCAGCTATCAAAACTCGTGGCACTCTAATTAGCCAAACTATTACTTGTTGAGCTTCAGTTATATTGCTGGTATCTATCCAAGGTAATATTTTTGCCATTAGAATACGCAATACAATATTTATCGGAATATCCACACTACCAATGGATATCCCAAGTATACTAACTAAAATTAATAATAAAAGATAACCAAGCATACCGTTTTATGTCTTAAAAATCTTTTGCGATTATATTTTTGAGTACAAGTTGCTTGGTTTCAAAAGTGGGTAATTACATCATGGTTATTTACTAAATCATAAGCAACCTGTCTAGTGATATTTATTTGTGGGCTAGGATCAGTCAATAACATAGTTGGTTCAGTAAAAGGAGCTAATCGTTCTAAAAAATTTAATACTTCTAATATTATTGAACCTTTGAAAAATCTGGTATCAGGAAAATCCATCCAAATTTGATCGGCATAACTATATATTTTATAAGGAGTGTCTCCAATACCATCGGCATTACGATCAAAACCAATATAGTCATCCCAATAGTTACCTTGCCAAATATTTCGATTAGCTGTATTTGCACCTTGAACTGCAACTTGATTATGATTACCAATAAATTGATTATTTTTTAAGATACTACCCTGCCAATCATTATGAAATAATATACCTATATCATTATAAACAATTTTATTATTGATAAAATTATTAGTAGTATCAGGTTGATAAGGTGATAGGTCTGAATAAATCCCGGTAGCACAATAAATAATTTGGTTATTTTCTACTATAACATTGCTGGTTTCTTTAAAACCTATACCCATACCTATAGTTCCTAACGAATTTGAAATAATATTGCCTCGTAATTCAACATTATCACTATACATTAAAAAAATGCCAGTCGAATTTTTATCATAATGGTTATTTTCTACCCGATTAAATTGACTATACATAAAGTGTAACGCATATCTGCCACCAACTGAAGTATTATCTGCTATCAAATTATTTTTTGAATACCACACTACACTATCACGAGAATTAGTTATTTTATTTTTAATAATTTTATTATTCATGCTATACCAAAGTCGAATAGCATCTCCTCGCAAGCCTAATGAAAATGGTTTAGAACTAATTTTATTACGACGTATGATATTATTATTAGATTGTTGTAAATCTACACCAAACAAACAGTTATCCAGAATATTATCTTTTATGATATTGAAGTTACCACGAACTTGTATACAAGCATCAATTTGATTATGTGATTCTCCGGAATTAGTGATATGTAAATTACGTAATTGAGCATTATCAGTATCTAAATAAATAACCGTATTTTTTCCACCACCATCAATTATTACTTCATTATTGCCATCAATAGTAATTGGTATGTCTATAATTAGAGGGCCAGCATAAATACCAGCAGGTATTGTTAAAGTATCATTAGGATTAGCTTGATCTATTAATGGCTGTATGGCTGGCAAGGCTAATACTGAGGAAATTGAGAGATTTAAATAAATTAATAGTAAAAATTTCATATTTTAAGGTGCAAAATGTATAATATTTCGTCAGATAAAGTTGAATAATTAACAGGTGGTTCATTAAGATATAAAGATGATGGTTTCATAACTATTAAAACCAATATATTAAAAAATTGGCATGCTATCTGCATTAAAGAATGCAAACATAATTCAAATAACTCCTACCTAATTTGAATTATGATTGGGATGTTTGAGTGCTGGTCACACTCAGGCATACCCCCTTGTCTTACTTAAAAATTTGGAGTAAAATCCAATTTTTTCCAACGATTGAAATCAAAAAATATACTGCCAGTTTTAGTTGGTTTTATTTTCGAGTATGATCCTTCCGGTGTAGAAATCACAATTTTCTTATCTAAAACTAAATTACTTAAAGGTGCATACAGAAATGTATAAGGCTGTTCGTCAGCAAGCAATTTATGTAAACGGTAAGTTAATTTTTGTTGGATAGCAAAGTCATATTCTTGTCTGATTTGCACAATAAGTTTATCTACTTCTGAGTTATTATAACCTATAAAATTAAGCTGATTAGGGCCAGCCTGACTAGAATGCCAAATTTGATAAAGGTCTGGATCAATTCCCATACTCCAACCTAATACTACAGCATCAAATTCTCCTTGATTCACAAAATCCCGTAAAAACACTGCCCATTCAAATAGTTGAGTATTGCATTTAATTCCTAATTTGTGCCAACTATTCTGAGCGATTGTCATTATCGCTTTACGTTGTAAATTACCATTATTAGTGATAAGATTAAATTCAAAAATTTTCCCATCTTTTTCTAACCAACCATCAGAATTTTTATGCCAGCCCAAATCATTTAGAATTTGTTTAGCTGTTTTTGGATCATAAGGTAAAGCTGATACGCCATGATTATACCATTGAGTATTTTTCGGATATGGCCCAGTAATGCGTTCTCCTTCTCCATATAAAATATATTCAATAATTTCATCAACATTTATTGCCATACCAAGGGCTTGACGTACTCGTTTATCTTTCAATAATTCCTTACGATTATTATAACCTATGTATGTATAAGCAAAACTTAAGCTAGAAAAAGATTGATAGGCATCATCATTTTTATAACGAATAGCTTGATGAGGTTCTGGCTGATAAGTATCTATAGCTCCAGACCGAAATTCTACTTCTTGGGTAACTGAATCTGGAATAACTCGATAATAATATTCTTTATATTCGGTTGGACCTTCCCAATATTGTTCATAACGAGTTAAATGAATATATTCATCACTTTTCCATTTAGTGAAAGAAAAAGGTCCAGTTCCAATCGGATTACGGTTAAATTTACTATCACGCATGCCAAAACTTTCTCTAGCTGATGCTGATAGATTACGTTCATCCATTTCTTTATTTAAGGCTGTTGTATTTAACAAATGTTCTGGTAAAATCCCCATGCTCCAGGCATTGATAGCAGGTGAAAATAAGCGTTTATATACAACTCGAACTGTATATTTATCTATTATTTCCAGATATTTAATTGGTTCAAAATCAGAGGTTCGAGGAGAAATATTTTTTGGTTCCATGATTGCTTCATAAGTAAATTTAACGTCATTAGCATCAAACTCATGCCCATCTTGGAAATATACTCCTTTGCGTAAATTAAACTTAATTATTGGGTTATGCTCAAATACTGGTAATAATTCGGAAATTTTAATTAAATTTATATGTTCTACTGGTGATACTTTAACTAAATCCTCGATAGATACATTATTAATATAATCAATTCCAATAACTGGTTCTAATAATTTGAAAAAATTTTGATCGACTTGCTTAAGGAAAAACTGAATTCTGGATGGAACTTGTAAATCTACTTGTAATGAAATTCGTTTACCATTTGAATCATGACTAAAAACTGTTTCCGTACGTTTTAAAGGTTTAATTAATTTAACTTCAGTTATCAATTCTTTTAATTTAGGTGTGTTATTTATTATATTTTCAATTCTTTGCAACATTGTGATTGGAGTTATTTGTGTGCCATCTGGAAAGTTTGATTTAGTATCAATCAGTAAGTAAGCTAATTCTGTAATGGTCCAATCTGTTGCAAGTCTTCCTCTCAATTTAAGTTCTTCGTCATAATCTAATAGACCTTCAAATATTAAACTAGCAATTTGACCACTTGAAGTATCAGCATTAAGAATTGGATTTAAAATTTTGGCATCACCAATAGATGCGATAATAAATTTCAATACTCGATCAGGATTACCTTTAGTTTGATTTTCGTATTTGGGAACCCAAAAGTAAGATTGTAATAACACTAAACTTAATATAGCTGGAGTAATAAGTAAAAACCATTTTATTTTCATGTAATTGATATTAAACTGATAGCTATAGAATTGTAATGTACTTTTATTTAAAAATCATTTATGTAACATATAAAAGTTTTAAAATGATTTTTTTACAAAGGGATATGATTTTAGATTTATAAATCTGATTTGCAACGATATTTACATAAATTTAAACTAAATCGGGCTGATTAAAACCCGATTAAACTAATTATTCAGTTTTTATAGGAAATTTATAATATTCTGTATTCAAATAATTAGCAACATCTGCTACATCTTCTTCAAACCAAGATTTATCTAAATTTGTGGCACACATTTGTACAAATGTATTTAAATGAGCAAAATCTTTTACTTTATGATCTTTACTAATATAAGATTTTGGAGTATGACATGAGATACATTCAGAATCATGTAATTTTTTACCACGTTCTTCTGATGTTTTTCTTTCAGCAACTGAAGAATTAGATTTTTCAGATAAAATGATTTTATCTGCAGCTTGAGCGGTTATAACCATAAATAAACTAATAAACAACCAATAAGTAAATTTCATAAATATTCTCCATATTTGCTTAATTTAAGATATTTTGTAGGAATTAACTGGAATTGTCTTAATCCAAAAAGACATTTTAACATATTTCAAGAGTTCATCTTACTTAGAAATTTTTTTACTTGGAGAACGTTTCTGACCAGCTGCTTCTAAATCATCCAAATATTTTTGCCATAGTTGTTCTTGATTTTTACTGATATGGTATAACCAATCCCAAGAATAAATTCCACTATCATGTCCATCATCGAAATATAATTGGATAGCATAATTACCAACCGGTTCAATTTTTTCAATTTTTACATCAGCTTTACCTACTTGTAATGTTTCTTCACCAGGCCCATGACCTCGCACTTCGGCAGATGGTGAATAAACTCGTAAATATTCACAAGTTAATTCAAATTGTTCTCCAGTATCAAACCCAATTTTTAAAATACTAGATTTTTGATGGTAGTTAATTTCAGTTGGAGTAGTCATATTATAAGTTCTTTATGTATAGAATTATCTAAAGTAATAATTTAGGTAAGCGATTATAAATCAAAAGATAATAGTTACTTGATTAATTGTAGCCATTCATCTATCTGTTTAATCACGGTATCTTTTTTTAAATGCCCGGTGTTATCAACAGCAATTCTTAATTTGTTAATTTCTTTAGATAAATATCTGTTATTATCAAGTATTTGTGACTGTCTAGTGGATTGAATAAATTTAATCACTTTGTCCAAAGATTTGTCTATAAAATTACCTTTGCTCATAACGATTAATTTGGTCAATGAACGCAAATGCAACATAGCCAGTTTTTCAGCTCTTTTGGGAGATGCCAACATATCATTTTTAATAGTATCTAAAAAATCAATTAAATTAATTTGGTTAGGTAAATTTAAGCGTTTTTTTAATCTTTGTTTAGCTATTTGAAAATAAAATTTGGCTTTTTTTTCTGCTCCCATTGGTATAAAGTCGGATAAATATCGGCCAAAAATCCAACCTTTTTTACCATTTGCGGTTTCAATTTTATACCAATAGTTGCGGAATCTACCAATTTCTACCAATTTATCAATACGAGCTAGTTGTTTTACCTTCATGCCAAATTGTAACCGCCCAACTATATTATTCCCAAGTTTAGGACTAGAACGAACATTAATTCCAGATGCAGTGATAATCTTATATTGTGATAATTTATCAATTAAGATTGTTAATTTTTGTCCGGCAAATATTTTGTATGGAGGTTGCAAATTATTCCAATTAATAATATCGCTCACAGTACGATCAAAATGTTTAGCAATTCCATATAAAGTATGGCCAGAACGTACTGTAAATAATATTTTTTCATAATTATTTGCCGATTTATTTGGGATAGTTTTGGATGCAGTGGATTGAGTTATCTTATTTGATTTAGTATTACTAGTTGTAAAAGCTATTTTAGTTGCTGTATTAATAGATTTAGCCATTAAAAAACCAGCTTTGCCTTTATTAGCTTGTTCTAATTCTATTTTTAATCTATTAGGAATAGGTAAATATAAACCCAATTGAATGTCTTTAGTTTGGCAGGCTGAAGTATTTGGCAATAAATTTAGCCGAACTGCTACTTGGCCTTTATTGAGGTGATGAAATGCAAATTGAGTTAAAAAATCTTTGTCAAGACGATAGTTACATCCTTTAACTGTAATTTCAGACCATTCTAAAGCTTTATATAATCCATTTAACATCAACTGATTTAAATTATCTATTTTTGTTATATGCAAATTATTAACTATGCCAGATATTCTTGCTACGGATTTTTGTGGATTGGTTTTACTAAGAGCGGTTTTAATTAAGCTATCATTTTTCAATGCTGTAACTAAATCAGCTTCTGAAAATAAGTTATTTAATTTAATTTTATTGCCAGAAACAAGGTCTCTAGCAACATATTTTATCATAATTGTGGGATGCGGAGTGGAATCACAATTAACATATTCAGTTTCTTGAAAACTAGCAATTCTCCCTACTATCGATAATATGATAAACTCACGTTCATAATCACATTTTATATTTTTTAAAGAATTATCAGCCATAAAATCAGCTTCAAAATCTTGTTTAGCTAATTCTTTAGCAGAAAATATTACTTTACCAGTTTTAACTGCAATAATATCCTCTGTAGTCCAAGATATATCTAAATTTCCTATTTTACCATTCCAAATAGTACTTCCTAAAGTAATATGACTAAAAAATAATAGAATTATTACTGATTTGGCTAGATTATTCATAATACTCTCCTAATTTTGAAGCAATGTTATTAAATATTTAGCTAATATTTTACTCACATAATATCAGCCATTTGGACATATTATTTTAGCATAGTTTTAATTTTAAAGTTTGTAAGCATGAATTAAGATTCATCAAATATCAAATAAAAGGTTTACAAGTTTCAACAATAAGTTTAGATGGAGAAATTGATGACTGTTTTAAGTTACACTTGTATTTATTTATATTATCAGTAAATTCATTAATAATAATAGGATCATATTTACTTAACACACAGTTTTTAGATAAACCTTCATGTCTTTCAGTTGTTTTTCTTAATAGAAGAATTGGTTTACCAAGAAAATAACATTCCTCTTGATTACTACCACCGTCACTAACCACAAAATCAGCCTGTAAAATAAGTTTTATAAATTTAAAATAATCATATCTTTTTCGCAATTCTATGTTTGGATTATTCTTCAATCTATCAATAAATTTAAATTTATTTAACTTAATTTTTGTTGGTTTATGTAAAATAAATATTAAAAAATGCTTCTTACTTATATCTTCTACAATTGAAACTATTCTAGTTATGGACTCAAAATTATAAATATTTTCAAAACGATGTAATGTTACTATACCGTATTTTTTATCTGGAATATTAACATCATGAATATTTTCAATAGCTGGTAAGGCAAATCTTAGAGAATCATAAAGAGTATTTAATTGAGTGTTTATCTTAATAGCTCTATAATTAGCAACATTATTTTCTGAATATTTATCTGGACAAAACATATAATCTGATAATCTAAATATTAATAATCTAGTAATTTCTTCTGGAAATGGATGAAATAAATTGAAAGAACGTAACCCAGATTCTACATGGGCAATTTTTAACCCACCAATTTTTCCCATGACAGCTCCCAACAATGTTGAAAACGTATCCCCATGAATTAAAACAATACCATGTTTATCATTTTTAAATATAGCTTTTTTATATCGAATAGTTTTAATAAGATTTTTAATTACCCAAATTAACATTTTAATAATAGAAGTAATATCTTTTCCATTATAAAGTAGATAATCAGGTTTTTTAATAGCAAAATTAGCTAAAATATCGTCTATGGTAGACTTATGTTGGCCAGTAGAAATATAATTATAATCAATACCTTGCATTTTTAGAATTTTTAGTATTGGTGCCATCTTAATAAGTTGAGCTTTAGTTCCAATAATAACATGAATCATATTGTATAAATTAATTTTATAAGAGATATTTTTTATGAAATTAGTTTTAATCCATAAAATATTATCTCTTACAAAAATTTATTAGTTATTTTGCAATAGAAATATCTACATTATCAGGTACTTTATCTGCCAATTCATCTACTTTATCTTGTACATCAGGTTTTTTAATTATCCTAACTAACTTAATATTTCCGATATTAAATTTCAAATTTTCTGCAATAGTAGTTTCTCCTTCTTGATTTAATTCAATGCGGAACAAATATTCCCCACCATCTAAATCTGTAAAATCTAAGTAAGGAATTGATACTTTACCTGGGATTTGTACGCCATCTTTCACAGATGGCCATTTATAGCTAGAATTACGAGCTGGACAAACTTTAGAATCAGGTATTTCTGCTTGACTAATCCATCCATTTGGAACATCACAAATAGTTGGGAAAGTTGCCCAATGCCCAGTTACTGGATTTTTAGCGTAATAGAATACGAAAGGACATACATCTTCTGCTAATGGTGGGGCAACGCTTGGAGCCATCACTTTTATTTGATAACCTCTTCCTACTGGTATGGCTGCTAAATCATCTGTAGGCATAGACTTAACAAATAAATAATGAACTCCAGCTCCAAGGTCAACTTGCAACGGAACACTTGTCTGGCTAGTTGATGGCATATTGATTGCGGAATCAGCTTGACTCAATAAACCAAATTGCCAACCACCATTAGAATAAATTCCAGGAACATCCTGGTTTAATATGATAGTTACTTTATCTGGGGTTTCTAAATTAAAACGGAAATAATCTACATCAACATTTGATGATAAATTGCCGTAGTAAGTTTCATTAGGTCTAATAGAAGTGGCATTATCAGGAGTATCATTAGGTGGTCTTTCATAGTGAACATTCTTTTTCCAAATTCCAGTCAGAGTATATTCTGCTGCTGGATAAACTACATCATCTAAAGAGGAAACTTTATAATAATAAGTACCAACAGATAAACCTTGTTCAAATTTAACATTAAGACTAGTTTCAGGTAAAATAGCTGTGTATAAACTATTGGCAAGATCATTTTCAGAAAATAACTCTACTTTCCAACCAGATTGCGGATTTATTCCAGGTGGACTTTTCTGACTAAAAGTAACACTTATATTACCACTATTATCAATTTGTGGGTTACTAGAACCACGAACTCTAAAAGTAAAAAAATCAACATCTTGAGGTGAAATCAGAGATTCTTTTAACTTAGTTTTAACAGATATGCTTTTAGCATCTGTTGGAGTATCGCCGGCATCTGCTGCTATTGTTACAGATGGAGAGATCAGCAATAATCCATATAAAATAGAGATATAACGCATTTAATTTTCTCCTAGAACATTGGAAGATTTGGGAAAAATATAGAATTTCATAATGGATCAAAAAATTTATTTGGTTATTAAAAATACCTTGTAAAAACTATACTCAAAAAAAAGATATAGGTTATTATAATAAGTTGACATAAGAAATCAAGTTAAATATGAGTGGCTGCCTTAATAAAAACTTTATGGTTACGTTCAGATAAAACTGCAAGATATTACTGTAGACAATATTACTAGTAAGAGTAATTCGGAAAAAACATGGTGAGCTAGGAATTATGTTACCATAGATTTTTATTGCCCAAATTTGGGAATACTGCATTATTTTTAAATTTATTAATAGGAGAGTTATAGCATCATGCCAAAAAATGCTTTTTATGCCCAATCTGGTGGTGTTACCGCTGTTATCAATGCCACTGCTTGTGGACTTATTGAAACTGCTAGACAACATCCAGATAAAATTGGTAAAGTTTATGCAGGTCGTAATGGAATTATCGGAGCTTTAACTGAAGATTTGATCGATACCAATCAAGAATCAGATGCTAACATTGCTGCATTACGTCATACTCCATCTGGAGCTTTTGGTTCTTGTCGTTTCAAATTGAAAGGCTTAGAAGAAAGCAAAACTGAATATGAACGTTTAATAGAAGTATTTAAGGCTCATGATATTGGATATTTTTTCTATAATGGCGGTGGCGATTCACAAGATACTTCTCATAAAATATCTCAAATTGGGGAAAAAATGGGCTATCCTATTACTTGTGTAGGAGTACCCAAAACGGTTGATAATGATTTGCCAATTACTGATAACTGCCCAGGTTTTGGATCAGTAGCTAAATATGTTGCAGTTTCTATCCGTGAAGCTAGTTTTGATGTTGCTTCAATGGCTAAAACTTCTACCAAAATTTTTGTAATGGAAGTTATGGGTAGACATGCGGGTTGGATTGCTGCTGCTGGTGGTTTAGCTGCCGAAAAAGAAGGTGATGCTCCACATATAATTTTATTTCCAGAAATAGAGTTTGATGAAGCCAAATTCTTAGCTAAAGTTGATAATGCGGTTAAAAACTATGGTTACTGCTCTATCGTGGTATCAGAAGGAGTTAAAAATAAAGAAGGAGTATTTTTAGCTGAAGCTGGTGGTAAAGATGCGTTTGGTCACGCTCAATTAGGCGGAGTTGCTCCAGTAATCGCAGAAATGGTCAAAGGTAAATTAGGTTATAAATACCACTGGGCTGTGGCAGATTATTTACAACGAGCCGCTCGCCATATCGCTTCTAAAACTGATGTAGAACAAGCTTATGCCTTAGGTAAAGCTGCGGTAGAATTAGCTATAGCTGGTAAAAATGCAGTAATGCCTACCGTGATTAGAGTTTCTAATAATCCTTATAAATGGGAAATTGGTTCAGCAGATTTAGCTGATGTGGCTAACGTTGAAAAAATGATGCCAATGGAATTTATTAGTTCAGATGGTATGGGTATTACTGAAGCTTGTCGAGAATATTTACAACCATTGATTTTAGGTGAAGATTATCCTCCTTATGCTAATGGCTTGCCTGAATATGTAGTATTAAATAATGTTGCAGTTCCTAAAAAATTAACTACTACTTATGAGTTAAAGTAAGTTTAAATAGCGTCATGTTGATTTAGTAAATAGATATAGGGGGTTTATAAAACCCCTTAAAATATTAACTATTAACTTTGGCATCTCTTACATATAAGAACCAATAAATTCCACCAACTAACACAGCTCCACTAAATATATTACCCAAAGTTACTGGAACTAAATTATTTACAAAAAATGAGTAAAAATTCAAAGAATTCAAATCCCAAGTTGGATGATTAGTAGCAACCACTTCTGCCACTCCTGGATTTAATTTAGCTACCAAACCAGCTGGAATAATAAACATATTAGCCACACAATGCTCAAAACCACTGGCAATAAATGCCATTACTGGGAACCATGCTCCTATAATTTTACCCATAGTATCTTGTCCGGCAGCCACAATAACTACTGCTAAGCAAACCAGCCAATTACAACCAATCCCTCTAGTAAAAGCCTCCATAAAAGTAAGATGAGTCTTCTTATAAGCTATAGCAACCGCATGAGCTCCTATTTCATTACCATGTCCTGACCAAATATCACTGGAAAACATCATCCATAGTAAAAATAAAGCACCAATGAAATTGCCGACGTAGACTAAGAACCAATTATTTAAAACTTGGGTAGTAGTTAAATTATTATTCAACCAACCCATGGAAAGCAACGTATTACCAGTAAAGAGATCAGAACCAGCGACTAAAACCAACACGAGAGCAATACCAAATACACTACCACCGATAAAACTGCTAAAACCAACCCCAAAATATCCAACCATATCATGAGTTACCGTGGTCATCAATTGAGCCGCAAAAGCAATATAAGCTCCAGCCAAAAATGATGATACTAAAATTTTAGTAACTGGCATTTTAGTTTTATAATCGCCAACTGCAATAAATGATTGGGCGGTTTCAGCTGGAGTGAGAAAATTTTTTGCCATTTAATTTAACCTGTTTAAAAGTACTTAAAACCCTACTGAAATTATTTTTAAATTGTTAATCTTTATTACAATACTGATTAACTGAAGTTATGCAGAAAATCACATCCCCATATTAATGATAGTAGCAAACAACTTTCCGGTTAGTAATTGCATAACATCAGTGATTAATATTATAATTACTTTAAATTAACATCGATTTTATCATTACAAGCCTGAAATTTCAATTTCTTATCCCCAATATAACAGATAGAAGTAAAAATTCACAATTCATATTTTTTGTGATATGGTGCTTAATTTGAATATAGAGAAAATTACATGTCAGCTTTAATTTGCGGTTCATTTGCTTTTGATACCATTATGGTATTTCATGACAAATTTAAACAACATATCTTACCAGATAAAATGCACATCCTTAATGTCTCATTTTTAGTACCAGATTTACGCCGTGAATTTGGTGGCTGTGCTGGTAATATTGCTTATAATCTCAATCTATTAGGTGGTGAAGCTTTACCGATGGGAACGGTCGGGATGGATTTTGCTCCATATGCTGAATGGATGGATAAATGTGGTATTGCACGTACTCATGTAACCACTATAGATAATATTTATACTGCCCAAGCATTTATAACTACTGATATGGATGACAATCAAATTACTGCCTTTCATCCTGGGGCAATGAATTTTTCTCACCATAATAAAATTTCTCAAGCTAAAGATGCAACAATAGGTATAATTTCACCAGACGGGCGTGAGGGTATGATTGAGCATGCTAGACAATTTGTGGCAGCTGGAATTCCTTTTATTTTTGATCCTGGCCAAGGCATACCAATGTTTGATGGCAATGATTTATTACAATTTATCGAACAAGCTACCTGGGTAATTATAAACGAATATGAATGGCAATTAATGCAAGAAAATACTGATTTATCAGAAGAGCAAGTAGCTAAACGAGTACAAGCTCTAATAATAACTAAAGGGGGTGATGGTTCTACAATTTATACGGATAATACAACTTACCAAATTCCTAGTGCTGATGTAAAAGCAGTCAACGATCCAACTGGTTGTGGTGATGCTTTTCGTGGTGGTTTATTATATGGTTTGATGAAAGATATCGATTGGGAAACTACTGGCAGAATAGCTTCTCTTATGGGGGCGATTAAAGTTGAACACCATGGTACTCAAAATCATAAAATAACAATAGAAGATTTTAAACAACGGTTTAAACATAATTTTGGTTATACTCTTCTTATATAATTGTATTTTTGATATAAAAGTATTTTTATAAATTCTACTAATCTTTTAGGTCTGGTTAAACTATAATTTGTATCTGTTGTATCATAAAACCAGACTTAATTAATAAATTATCAATATCATGGAAACAATATCACCTAATAATTTATCTATAAGTTGGAAAAAATACATTGAATTGTGTAAACCTAAAGTGGTGGTATTAATTGTATTTACTGCAATTGTCGGTATGTTACTATCAACTCATGGAGCATTAGTATGGCAAACCATGATATTTGCAATTTTAGGGATTGGGTTGGCATCAGCCTCTGGAGCTGCAATTAATCAATTAGTAGAACGGAAAATTGATGCAATTATGGAACGTACT
>DRQV01000280.1 GCA_011371325.1 Thioploca sp. | reverse complement strand
GCAAAAAATTTTATAAGTTCTATTTTTTGATTTAATAAAGTTTTGATATTTTGGGTTCTTGATGTAGCAACATCTTGTAAATGATTATAAACTTCAGTGGCAAGCATATTCCTTGAT
This sequence comes from Thioploca sp., assembly GCA_011371325.1. Classification (GTDB taxonomy): domain Bacteria; phylum Pseudomonadota; class Gammaproteobacteria; order Beggiatoales; family Beggiatoaceae; genus DRQV01. The sequence goes on along the minus strand of DRQV01000280.1, from coordinate 3,871 downwards.
ACAATAGCAATTATAATAATAGCAATTACACCTGTTATTAAAATAATAGTAAAAATAATAGTAAAAATTTTAGTTTGAATTTTCATTTTAGCTAATAAATTTAAATTGTAGATTTTTTTATAAGTAATTCTTAACAAATTATGTTGATACAATTTATTTAAATGGAACATACTTGCAACCGTTATAATATGAAAATAATACAATAAATTACTTCGATAAATACAAATTATTGGTAGTAATTTATCGATATTTATTATCAAACATTTCCCAATTGGGAACGAGAACCTAATAGCATAGCAAATTCAAAATGGTAACTATCTATTGTTTGTTGGGATTGATAATATTAATTTATGAAAATATGTTAAAATACATCAAAAATATTAAATTATCTCCATCCATAAGCCAAATTATTAATATTTCTATTCAGCAGTTATCTAATTATGATACTCCACGTTTAGATGCTGAAATTTTGCTCTGTCATGTTCTTAAAAAAAATAGAAGCTATTTATATACTTGGCCAGAAAATCAATTAACTGAAAAACAATATCAGCAATTTAGAATTTTATTATCTGGTAGAATTGACGGCAAACCAATTGCTTATCTTATCGGTCATAAAGAATTTTGGTCACTGGAATTACAAGTAACTGAAGACACATTGATTCCACGTCCAGAAACAGAATTGTTAGTAGAACAAGTTTTAGCACATTTACCATTAAAAACTGCCTCTAAAGTAATAGATTTAGGTACTGGAACTGGTGCAATTGCATTAGCTATCGCCAAAGAACGACCATATTGTAATATAATAGCTACCGATAAATCTCCTCAAACTTTACAAATTGCCAAAAATAATGCCAAAAATTTAGCTTTACATAATATAAAATTTATAGTTAGTGATTGGTTTGCTAAAGACTTAGGAATAGCGACAATTATCGTATCTAATCCACCTTATATTAGTATTGATGATCCACATTTAAACCAAGGTGATGTCCGTTATGAACCACGTAATTCTTTAATATCTGGAATAGATGGACTAACTGATATTCGGCAAATTATCCTACAATCTTATAATCATTTATTAAATAAAGGCTGGTTATTATTAGAACATGGTTATGACCAAGCTAAACAAGTACGTGATTTATTAGTAAAAAATAACTATTTTTCTATTGAAACTTATAATGATTTAGCTGATAAACCTAGAGTTACAGTTGGACAAAAAATTAACTAATCTTAAAATGGAATTATTAATCGCTGGAGTTGATGAAGTTGGGCGTGGTTGTTTAGCTGGGGCTGTAATTGCGGCGGCCGTTATTCTTGATATTAATAAACCAATCGCTGGCTTGGCTGACTCTAAAATTTTGACTGAAAAAAAACGAGAAATTCTGGCTCAACAAATTCAGCAACAAGCTTTAGCAGTAGCATTTGGCCGATCTGAAGCTGATGAAATTGATAGAGTTAATATTTTACAAGCTAGTTTATTAGCTATGCAAAGAGCTGTAGAAAAATTATCTATTAAGCCAGATAAAGTATTGGTTGATGGTAAATATTGTCCTAAAGTGACTTGCGAAGTTGAGGCTATTATAAAAGGTGATCAAACGGTTGCAGCTATCAGTGCAGCTTCTATTATTGCTAAAGTGGCTAGGGATCAGGAAATGCGAAATATTGATAGTATTTATCCGGGTTATGGATTCAAATCACATAAAGGCTATCCGACTAAATTTCATCGGCAAGCTTTACAAACCCTTGGTATAACCCCAATTCATCGTAAAACTTTTGCACCGGTTCAAAAAATATTAATTACAACAAGCATTTTTTAGACTAAAATTATAGATATTATCTTATTATTTAGAATATCTAATTTGTATGTTCATCCCATCTGCAAATAATAAGGATTATCCCTATAAATTATCATATAATTAACACAAAATTATGAAAACATATATTTATATAATATTATTAACAATTAGCCAGTTGACTTTTGCTACTGGTTTGCAACCAATAAATACTGATGTTTCAGTACAAGTACAAGCTGTTGATTTTGATCTGGAAGTACGAGGGTTATATGTTTCTGGCTTAATGAATGTACAATTTACTGCTGATAGCGGTGAATTAAACGCTGCTAATTTACGTTTTCCATTACCGACTGATTCCGTGTTATACAAAGCTGAGATTTACATTCCTAGCCAAGAAAAATGGGTAACAGCAGAAACAATGGGACGTAAAGAAGGTGAAATTATCTATAATCGGGTTGTTGAGAAAAAAGAAGACCCTTTGTTAATTCAAAAAATTGGGACGGATTTTTATCGGGCTAGAGTTTTTCCAATCAATGAGCAGGGTGATTTACGGATGCGAGTCCATTATGCCCATACTTTGAAAGAAGTGGATGATAACTATCAATTGCAAGTAGCGTTTGCTAACCAAGATTCAACTGTTTCCACTCCAGCTAGTGGTGTAACTATTTCCGTACAAACTGATGCCAATTATTGGACTGCTGGAGCTTGGCAATTAGATGAATTTGGAAATTCCACTACACTTGACGAATTTGGAACATCAAGTACAGTAAACCTTGATGATGGAATAGCTTTCCTCAATTTAGAAAATTTTGCAATGGAAGCAGATATCGTATTACCACTATCCTCTGATGAACCAAATATAACCAGTTTAGTTTACCAACCAGAAGCTGCTGGACTTGACGAACATTTACATGTTAGATGGCATCCAGATTTTTCAGATTATCAGGTAATGCAATCCAAACAACGTAATGTAGTATTTGTAATTGATGTATCCGGTTCTATGAGTGGAGCTAAAATAGCTTTAACTCGACAAGGAATTATTACTAGTTTGAAAGCTTTGGATAAGAATGATTATTTTGGTTTGGTAGCTTTCAGTAACGTTGCATATATGTTTCGTCCTACTATGAGTGAAGGTAATGATATAAAAGCTGCAATTGAATGGGTTGCTAATTTGCAAAGTGGCGGTGGTACGGGTATGTCTGAGGGTTTGATAGCTGGAACATCAATTGGAGTTACCTCTCCTTTAACCGATGCAAGCATTGATTTATTATTAATATCTGATGGTTTACCTAATACTACAATGTCGGATATTCTAGCTAATATTGGAATGGAAGCAGATAAATTAAATCGCCAAGTTAGGATTTTTGGAGTCGGAATTGGAGCTGATTTAGATCAAAGTCTGTTAAATGGTTTAACCCAACAAACTGGTGGTGAAGCTACTTTTGCATTGAATGATAATGAAATAACTGGCCAAATTTTAGATTTATTTGCTAGAGTTCGTGGTGGTGGTTTGTCTAATATTACTGTTCAAATTGAAGGTATGGATAACAGTAAATTTAATTGGCCAAGTATTTTCCCAAACACTGTGTTAAATATAGCTGCTAAAGGTACGATTAACAATCAAATAAAGTTGCAAGGTAGACCGCTTAATTCGACTCCAATTGAATTAACTAATACATTTCAACAGTTAAATGTTAATAAAAAAATGAGCCAGATTGCTGCTCCTTTAGCTGCTAAAGTTTGGTCAGATCAACTAGAACGACAAATAGATGAAATGGGTGAAAGTAATGAATTAGTCAATCAAGCGGTTGTTTTAGCTCGAACTTATGGTATTGTGACCCGTTATACTTCATTATTAGCTTTGGAAAGTGATGAATTATATGCAAAACAAGGTGTTGAATTGATAAAACGTGATCCAGCAGGTATTGCATTACAACCAATTGCAATATCATCTGTTGATGAGGGACGTATTGGTGGCCAAGGTACGGATGATGATGTTAAAGAAGAATTTGATGATATATATTATTCTCCACCTGGTGCTATAACTTCACCAGTTATTCCAAATTATGTTATGGACAAAT
>DRQV01000279.1 GCA_011371325.1 Thioploca sp. | reverse complement strand
CACTACCAAGATAAAAAAATAACTAAATGGGACATATTCCACTATGTTTACGGCCTACTCCACCAACCCCAATACCGAGCCAAATATGCTAAAAATCTAAAAAGAGAACTCCCACGCCTACCATTAACTCCCGAATTTTGGAATTTTGCTAAAGCTGGCAAAAAACTAGCAGAATTACACCTAAATTACGAACAAATTAAACCCTACCAATTAGAACAAATAGAAAATCCCAAATATCCGTTCAGCTTACAAGTAGAAAAAATGCGTCTCTCCAAAGACAAAACTCAACTAATATACAACAACTTCCTAACCTTAAAAGGCATTCCCAAACAAACCTTTGACTACAAATTAGGCAATCGTTCCGCCCTAGAATGGGTCATCGACCAATACCGAATTAAAACTGACAAAAGAAGCGGAATTATCAACAATCCAAACAGGAAAGAAGATGAAGAATATATTTTGCAACTAATTGGCAAAGTGATAGCGGTTAGTTTGGAAACGGTGGAGATTGTGGATGGGTTGGGGAGATTAAGGTTATAAAAATTGAAAATTTTAATGCTGGCATTATTAAACAGCAATATTAATATAAAAGCTTTTTCTTTGATAATACCAGATGTTGATATTTTTATTAAAATGCACAGTGGGGATTGTGGTTATGAAATTAGGCTTTTACAATTAAATAGCTACCAGCCCCAACCATAAACGTACTTGCTACCTTTTTAATTTTACGTTCTAAATTAAACCGTTATTTACCCATAATTACATGATCATCGACCAAACTAATCCCACTCAACTTCCATGTCAAGCCAAGATTCTAAAAATTACCCTTAATATCCTTAATTGCCCAACGTGAAAAAAAGCCATATAATACTGGTAAGACGAACAAAGTTAATAAGGTGGAAGAAGCCAGACCACCAACCACAACCGTAGCTAAAGGCCGCTGAATTTCAGAACCAACACCATTAGATAACAACATAGGAATTAAACCTAAAGCTGCAATACAAGCTGTCATTAATACCGGACGTAAGCGGGATAAAGCACCTTGATAAACAGCATCATATAATGTTTTTCCACCAGCAATATATTGATTGATCGCATTCGCCATTACCACACCATTCAATACTGCAACCCCAAATAAAGCTATAAAACCAATCGAACCCGGAATTGATAAATACTGTCCAGTATAATAGAGCGATACAATCCCTCCAATCAATGCCAATGGTACATTAATCATAATCAACAATGCTTGACCTATTGAATTAAAAGCAAAATATAGCAATAAAAAAATCAATCCCAACGATAACGGCACAACAATCATCAAACGTGCCTGAGCTCGTTGCTGATTTTCAAACTGTCCACCAAAAACAACTGTATAACCCGGCGGTAACTTAACTTCAGTTGCAATTTTTTGTCGTAATTCAGTCACCAAACCACCCATATCACGACCTTCCACATTAGTCTGAATAACTACACGCCGTTGCACATCATCTCGGCGAATTTGGGGCGGACCAGATTCAAGTGTAACCTTAGCCACATCACCTAAATGTACCCAAGCACCAGATGGAGTTTGCAAAATTAAATTACGTAAAGCAGTGATATTATTACGATAATCATTAGCCAAACGGACATAAATATCATAACGCTCATTACCCTTAATCACCTGTCCGGCACTAGTTCCACCAATTGCATCGGAAACTAAATCCATTACTTGACTTATAGCTATCTCATAACGTGCTAATTGAGTTCGATCTGGTCGTATAACTAATTGTGCTTCTCCAGCAATCTGTTCCATCGCTACATCACGAGTACCATGTACTGTTTTTACCAACTGCTCAATCGCAGCTCCTTGTTCTGCCAATATTTTTAAGTCTGAACCAAATAATTTAATAGCCAATTGAGCTTTAACTCCAGACAGCAATTCATCAACCCTAGTAGCAATAGGCTGAGAGAAGGAAAACAATAGACCGGGATGGACTGACATTTTAGCTTCCATTAAAGCTTGTAAAGCCTTGCGATTAGAAGCAGAAGTCCATTCTTGTACTGGTTTTATCCCTACAAAAATTTCAATATTAGAAACCGGTTCTGGATCACCGCCCACTTCAGCCCGACCTACTCGGCTGGACGCATATAAAACTTCTGGAAATTCCAACAGTTCTACTTCCAATTTTTGAGCTACTTGTAAAGCTGTTTTTAAACTAGATGATGGTGCTAAAGTTACACGAATGTTTAACGTTCCTTCTTCTAATTCTGGTACAAACTCTGTCCCTAATTGTGGCACTAAACTTAAAGTCCAACCGAACAATACAATTGTTCCCACTGGAACTAACCATTTCCAACGTAATGTTCCACTTAATAACCAACGATATAACCATTCTATTGGCCATAATACCCAACTATTACGATGCTTAACTGTACGCTTAAACAAATAACCCGATAATGCTGGTACCACCGTCAAAGCTACTAATAGAGAGGCTAACATTGCCAATACGATAGATACTGCCATAGGTTGAAATAATTTGCCTTCCACTCCTTCTAAAGTAAATAATGGAGTAAAAACCACAATAATAATCAGAACCGCATAAAATACTGGCCGTCCTACTTCACAAGCTGAAAACTGAATTCGTTTGGTTATATTCTCAGTGCTATCACTGCTCAAACGTTTAAAAATATTTTCCATCATAACCACCGAACCATCTACCATCATGCCGATAGCTATCGCCAATCCACCCAATGACATTAAATTAGCGGATAAACCCCACCATGCCATGACGGTTAATGCCAACCCGATAGAAAGTGGTACAGATAATAATACTAATAAGGCTGCTCGCAAGTTTAGCAAAAACAACATTAAAACAATTACAATCAATACAAAAGCTTCCAATAGAGCATTGGTCACAGTTTTCACCGCTTGTTCCGTTAAATCGGATTGATCATAGAAAGCTTCAATCACTACACCCGATGGTAATGCCTGTTGAATTATGGGTAAACGACTTTTCACTCCGTCAATGGTAGCTTTAGTATTAGCATACATACGTTTGATAACAATTCCTATCACCACTTCTCCTAATGGTAATGGTTGATTATTCACATCTCTAGTTGTCATAGTTACTGCACCTTGCCGAATTTCTGAACCAAATTCTACAGTTGCCACATCCGACACATGTACCGCCACCCCATCGACAATTTTTAATGGTATATTACGAATATCATTTAACCCAGCTTCTCCAGAATGTATCCAACCAACTCCCCGAATTACTAATTGTTCAGCACCTCGATCTAAAAACCAGCCACCAGCATTGCGATTATTAGCCTCGATAGATTCCACTACTTCTGCTACTTGGAGATTATAAGCTAACATCTGTTCTGGATTTAACTGCACTTGATATTGTCGAACTTGCCCACCAAAAGATAGTACATCAGTCACACCACCTACTGGCATGATTAATAGTTTAACCACCCAATCATTGAGACTGCGTAATGCCATACTGTCATAATCTGGATTATCACTGCGTAAAATATATTGAAATATCTGCCCTAAACCGGAAGTATTTGGGCCAATTTCCGGCACTCCAACTCCATCTGGAATCTGTTCACGAGCTGCTTGTAAACGGGCAAATACCAATTGTCTGGCAAAGTAAATATCCATACCTTCTTCAAAAACTACCGTAATGACAGATAAGCCAGTTTTAGAGATAGAACGTACTTCTTCCACTGAAGGTAGACTGTACATGACAGCTTCAATTGGATAGGTAATAAGCTGTTCGACTTCTTCAGAAGCTAAGCCTTGAGCTTCAGTATTAATCGTAACTTGTACATTAGTAACATCAGGAAACGCATCTAAATTTAATTTGGGTAAACTCATAATTGCAGCTGCAATAGTAATGCAAAGCCCCAATAACACTAACAGCCGATTTTCTATCGACCATGTAATTATTCCATTTAACATCTTGCTTCCTCAATGATTATGAATATCAAAACCACTTTTAGCGATTTCAGATTGCAGAAAAAAAGTCCCTTGTGTTACTACTTTTGAACCAGATTCTAAACCTTCAATTACAGATAACTGATTTATAGTGCGTAATACTGTAACTTCTTGAGGTTTATATTCACCAACCGCAGTTTCAATAAACACTTGCCAATCTCCATCAGGGCTACGTAAAATTGCTTCTTCTGGAACTGCTAAAACTTTTTCTCGTTGATTAGTTTGGAGCTTAATTTTAACAAAAATACCGGGATGCAAGTTATGATGTCTATTAGGTACAGCAATTCGTACTGCTAAAGTCCGAGTACGTTCATCAACTTGATGATAGAGCTGTATAACTTTACAATTAATCCATTTAGAATTTACTTGTACTTGAGCTTTGCTACCAACTTTAATATAACCAGCCTGTTTAGGAGTAATGCGAGCTTCTACCCAAACTGTAGATTCATTAGTAATATCAAATAAAACTCGACCAGGTTCAATAATTTCGCCCAGTATAAAATCATCATTGATAACTTTACCACTGATGGTAGAAAATAAATTAAATTGACCATTGGCCAATAAAATATTACCTTTTTTAATCAGTTCTTTGGCTTTTTTACTGGTTAAACCATAAGCCAAAACTTTGGCATGGGCTTGTTGGTAAGCAATACGTGCTTCGGTATAACGCCGTTCACTAACTATCTGTTTACCTAGCTTACGAAGTCGTTCCCATTCATTGGCTGTTACTAATAATTCTCCCTGTGCTTCGGACATGGCTACGCTGGATAAAGTAACTAATACTTGTCCTTTTTTAACTTTATCTCCCATTTTTACATGGCGTTCAATTACTTGTGCCTTGATTCGAGGAGTAATTTTGACAGAGGCATAGGTGTTTAATATAACTTCCCCCGGTGCTTGAATTTCATTCGCTAGCCGTCTAGGTTTAAGCAATATGGTACGAATATTTATCCGTTGAGCTTTCGATAATTTAACTACTGCTTCTTCCTCATGTTCGTCATGAGAATTTTGTACATCATGTTGATGAGATTCTTCAGCCCAAGCTGGTATCGTCCAAACTAAAATGATTAGTAAAATATAAATTTGTTGCATAGTTATTTTCCTGTTATTAAACTTGTAGAGACAAGGCATGCCTTGTCTCTACGGATATAAATTATTTTTCAATAGCCTGAAGCCAAGTTGTCATTTGACCACTAGCAGCTAGTAATTCAACCCAACTTTGCCAAACATCACCACGTAATTCTTCAATAGTCATCTGCATGTCTAAAGCCTGTTGGAGTTGTACTAGATAATCAGTAGTACTGCTTTCACCACTATTCCATAACCGTTTAAGTAAATCAAATCGCTCACTAAGTTGTTGACTTCCTTTTACTTGCCAATTTTGCCAAGTTTGTTTGACTAAAGTATAATGGCGGTGAGCTTGATTCAGTTGAGCTAGTAGCTGACGTTGCAGAGCTTGTGCTTTTTGTGCAGCACTGAGAGCTTCCTGACTAGCTACTGCCACATTAGAACGGTAATTATTACGCATTTGCAAAGGTATAGACAGAGTGAGACGAGCCAATAGTTCACTATCCTCTTGTCCCAAAGTTACTCCCACAGTTGGATCAGTTAGCCGTTCTCGTTCCTCTAGCCGAATACGAAACCGGGCAATTTGTGCTATAATTTTTGCTTCAAGCATTTTGGGATGATGATTTGTTAGATTGATATTATTAATTTTTTTGGCTAACTGTGGTTGTTTAGCCGGCAGAGTAAAATCAAGCGGTATTTCTCTACCACTGACTTGCCTAAATTCGCCTTGAGCCTGAATTAAAGCAGTTTGCCGATTGCTATATTGCATCATAGCCTCGGTTAAACTCAAACGAGTTAATCCTAAATCAACTTGAGTTATATCACCAACTATCAAACGCCGTTCGGCTAGTTCGACATTTTGTTGTAAAATAGTTAGCCGCTGTTCAGCTAAAGTAATCAAGTTATTAGCAGTCCAAGCTTGTATCATGCTCAAAAATAACTGGGCAGACAGCTCATATTCTTGTACATTATACTGTGCTTGACTGGCTTGTACTTCTAATTGGGCTAACTGTTGACGTATATCTTGTTTATCATGCCAATCAATGGTTTGGCTTAAGCCAATAGTGGTTGCATAAATATCAGTGCGTTCCGCTTCCAGTTCTAATTCTGGATTGTAAATGGGATAGCTAGCACCCTTAACTTGTTGCTGTTTAGCGGTTATTTCCATCTGAGCAGCTTGCAATGTTGGATTATCAGCTAATATTTCATGTATTAAACGAGCTATATCAGCATAATCCGATCCAATAACTGTAATTGGCATTATTAGTAAACCAATACATAATCCGGTACAAATTTTTTTCAACATAGTTTAAATTCCTAATAGTCAGGCACGAATAAACGTACCTCATTTAGATATAAGATAAAGTTAATATATTAAAAATTACGCAGATAGGTTTATTACAGAATAGTGGTTTAAATTTCTTAATAAAATTTACGTAATATCAGTGTATTAAGAAATTTTTGGTGGGTGTTGCAGTAATTCGGGAATAAAATGGTAAAAATGTGGAGGGTAAAAATTAGGGGAGATTGCAACTAAAGATATAACTGGCAATGAATTGCCTGAAAATATATTATAGTTAATTACCGAATGGCAAGAGACGCAGTCATCACAATCTAATGATATTTGCTTAGATTGTTGACTAGCATGATAGTTGCTGTGGGAGAGTTGCTTAACCGTTGAAAAATCATCCTGACATAACAAAGCTGTTATTGCCGAGCAACTTTGCATAGGCAATGATATTAACAAGATGATAGTTAGAAAGCGATTCATAAAATTATACATCGAAATTACTAACTAGCCTCATTAATAATCTTCTTCATAATTTCATTTACTTCACTGGCAATATTGGTAATTTCTGATGAGTTTGAAAGTAAGGCAAGTAATGCTGTAGGCTCAACCATACCTATTTTAGTTTGATTATTTTCTTCCCAGATTGAAATTCGACAAGGCAATAACATATTCAAATCCATTTCACTAGTCAAAACATCATTAGCTATTTTAGGATTGCAAACCTCAAATACTTTACAGGCGTTTTTAAAAGCGAAACCTTTTTTATTAAGCGTAGCTTGTAAATCGTGAGTATGCAGAATCCCAAATTTATTATTAGTTACTGCTGCTTGAAGATCAATTGATGCCTGTTGTACTGATTTTTCTGATTCGACAATATATTTCATACCAATTCCTGAATATTAATTCGACCAGTTTAAATCTAGCAAAGCAAAAAGTCAAGTTATTTGGAACTAGTCTTTTCTAATTTAATTCACTCGTATACCAACTAATAATACTACCACTACTAGATAGCGATTTTGTAGTAAAATATAGATATTTCTATATTTTATGTACTGGGGTGCAACCAAGTTTTTATATAATCATACCTTGAATTACAGAACGTAGTAGCTACTGGATAACCTTTGCTCAACATTAGGCTGAATTAGATGACTATTATATATAGCTATCACCCAAGGACGATTATCAGCAGCAAAATTCATAGCTAAATTAGCTTTGGGTTATAAATCTAATTTTTAGTTATTTTTGATAGCATTGGGGTAGAACTGCGTTAACAGGTTAATCTTCACTTATACCTTGACATAGCATTAGATTAATTATAATATTAAGATAACATTTACGGTGTTTGTTTACAAATTAAACGGGAAATCAGTGTAAATCTGATACTGCCCCCGCAACGGTAAATAAGTTTAAGGTTAAACATAGCCACTGCATTATGTGGGAAGGCGTTTAACTGTAATATACTTATGAGTCCGGAGACCGGCCTAAATGTTTTACTTATCAAATTCAATCTAGTTGATACTGGATATTGATGATTGTATTTAAGTTTATTGCGGAGGGCAATGAGCAGAAATTTTGGATAGTTCTGCTTCCTCTCTGTCTTGATAAGAGGAAAGTTCAATTGAATTATATATTTATAGCTATTTTATTATTTTTATATCCTACCTTAAATATTGCTGAAACTGTTTTGCCAGAAGTAGTTGTGACAGCAACTCGTTACGCTAAAACCAGTCCATTAGCTTCAGTTACTGTAATCACTCGAGAAGAAATCACTAAAAGTCAAGCTATTAATATTTCTGATGTGTTACGTGGAGTTCCAGGCTTAGATATTATTAGTAATGGTGGGTTAGGCCAAAATACTTCTGTATTTATGCGTGGTACTGAATCTGACCATCTATTAGTTCTTATCGATGGTATAAAAATTGGTTCGGCGACAACTGGTAGCACGGCATTTCAATATTTACCAATATCCCAAATTGAACGAATTGAAATTGTACGTGGGCCACGTTCTAGTCTATATGGTTCTGAAGCTATCGGTGGTGTCATCCAAATTTTCACTAGGCATAGTAAGCAACCGCGAGCTGAAACTAGTATTGGGATTGGAGCTGATAATACTTATAGAATAACTGCTGGTTTTTCTGGTTCAAATCAAAATAATTGGTTGAGTATATATACAAATCATGTTAAATCTGATGGTTTTAATGCTTGCGAAGATCCTACTGGCTGTTTCACTGTAGAACCAGACGATGATGGTTATAAAAATACTTCATTTAGCACTAAAATTGGACATAAATTTGGTGATATAGGTAGTATTGAAATTAATGCCTTGCGAGCTACAGGTAACACTCAATTTGATTCTGCATTTAATAATGAGGCTGATTTTACTCAACAAGTTATTGGTTTGAAAGCAAATTATTCTGCTAATGATTGGTGGTTGCTAAATCTTAATATTGGTGAAAGCAAAGATAAATTTGATGAAAACCCACAATCTTATTTTCATACTACCCGTACTATATATGGTTTGCAAAATAATTTTTTCTTCGACAAACATGAGCTAATAATTGGTTATGAAGAACAAACTGATGATGTGGCTAGTCATACTAATTATGCAGTAGATTCTTTAACTAATAAAGGGTTATTTGCTGAATACCAAACTGATTTAGGTTCAATTGATTTATTACTGGGAATTCGTCAAGATGATAATGAACAGTTTGGTAAGAACACTACTCAAAATATCAGCTTAGGTTATGTTTTAAATAGCAAAGTTAGATTTATTGCTAGTTATGGAACAGCTTTTAAAGCACCATCTTTCAATGAATTATATTTTCCCAACTTTGGCAATTCTAATTTAATACCAGAAGAGTCGGAAAGCTATGAAATTGGTTTAATCGGAAATCAGCAGAATTATAATTGGTCAATCAACGTTTATAAAACCAAGATTGATAAGCTTATTGCTACTAATTTTGATGCAATAAATAATAGCTATTATGCTGATAATATAAATAAAGCTAATATCACTGGTATGGATGGTTCAATTAATTTGCGACAAAATAATTGGGAATTCAATACTAAAGTATCTTGGTTAAAACCAGAAGATGATACGACTGGCAATCTATTACCACGTCGAGCTAAGAAAACTATAAACGTAGAATTAGCTGAAAGAAGAGGAGCAATGCGTTTAAGTATAAGTACGTTGGCTCAAAGCCACAGATATGACGATGTTGCTAATACCAGGCGTTTAGCTGGTTATGGGATTGTAAATTTAGCTGGTGAGTATTACTTTAATAAAAGTTGGATTTTGAAAGCAAGGTTAGAAAATATGTTAGGCAAGGAATATGAAACAGCATATGGATTTAATACTCCAGACCAATTTTGGTTTTTAAGTTTACATTATCAACGTTAAATTTGTAATAATTAAGCCGTTCTCCAATTTATGGAAATTATATCCATGATTTGGTTCCTATTTCAACCAAGCTGGTTGCCATAGTAAGCTATAGCCGTCTTGTCCAGAAACGTTAATTTCCGAGGAACTTCCGGTATTTTAAGTTGATTGATATAACCAGATAATTTCCATCAAGTTTTATCTGATCATTACCAAAAACTATCATGATACCACCTTTTCTTAAATTGCAGATGGATAAACGGCTGTTGGCTGGTTTTTACACCCACGGAAAATTAATCGAATCGCATTCAACTGTTTTTTTAAGTGTAAAAGCTGAAGATTTTAAGCCAGCATGTTTCTTCCATTCTCCCAATTCCATGTGAAACGAGACCACAAGCTTGTTTAAAGTTTCTGTAAGTTAGGTCTAATGACTAAGTCAATCATTTGCTATGGCCTGGACTATTTGTGAGATGGGCAACCGGCTATTTTATGAATATTTACTTTCTGTAGTGATGGCTCTCGGCGTATTGTGCGTAAAAAAGCTATGATCTGTAAAATTAAAATTAAACTAAATGGAATTGCTCCAGAAATTGCCATGGCTTTAGCGACTGTGACTGAACCAGTAAATAAAGTACCAGCCGTAATTATTCCAATCAATACTCCCCAAATTAATTTTAACTTAGTAGATGGATTTAGGTTACCTTTAGAAGTCATCATACTAACTACAAAAGTTCCTGAATCAGCACTAGTAACTAGAAATACAAAAATTAGGATTAATGTCAATCCGCTTAATATTTCGGACAAAGGAAACCAAGTAAATAATGCAAATAATGCTTTAGAAACATCTTCTAACACCAAATCAGCCATTCCACCACCTCCAAACATTTCAATATAAATAGCCGAACCTCCAAATGCGGCAAACCATAAGATAGAAAATATAGTAGGGATCAAAATTACCCCAATCACAAATTCTCTGATAGTACGACCACGACTGATTCTAGCGATAAATATTCCTACAAATGGTCCCCACGCCAACCACCAAATTAAATAGGTTAAAGTCCAACCTGAAGTCCAACTTGATAAGTCTTTGTAAGGATAAAGTTTGAAAGACATGTTGATTAATTGACTAAAATAATCTCCAATCGAAGTAACAAAAACTTCCATAATAAAACGGGTTGGGCCAGCAAAAATGATCAGCATTAAGATTGATATAGCAATGATCATATTTACATTACTGAGAATTTTAATACCCTTATCCAATCCGGTACTAGCAGAAATTAAAAATATAATGGTCATCAAACTTAAAATTATGATACTTACTCCGTCAGTAGCCGGTATGCTAAAAACTTCTCCTAATCCAGCTCTAACTTGTAATACTCCCATAGCTAGAGAACCAGCCAGACCAAAAATTACTGCTAAAACTCCAATTATATCCGCAGTATGGCATACAACCGGATGTTTGCAACCAAATTCTGCTTTAATAGGGCTAGAAATTAATGGTAGAGTGTCTTTGCGAAAACT